>CAZKZZ010000179.1:0-5333 GCA_964557375.1 uncultured Spirochaetales bacterium
ACGAGGGATTTTAAACAGTTTCTTCAGAATACGCCTTCAGTACTTTCAAAACATGTACCTTATTATCTACATTGGGTTTCAAGGTACAAACAGTTTCTTAAAAGAAGTGGTATTGACCATGCAGCAGCCTCAGAAAACGAGCATACTTCATTTCTGAGTATATTATCCAATCACCGGGATCCGTGGCAGGTCGCTCAGGCTGATCGAGCTATCCCTCTATACGAACAATTTCAAAATTTCTCGTCATCAGCATCTTCCGGCAAAAAAACTGACAATAAGAAATTTAGCATGGGAACTCAAAGCAATAAGCAGCCAAACAACAATTACGCGCTCACCGATACATGGCCTGAAACTATTACCGTGGTCAGAAAACACCTCCGGCTAAAACACCGCTCATACGCTACTGAGAAAACCTATCTTAACTGGATTCATCGGTTCGCAGCCTTCAGTGGAAACAAGCCTCCCCATCGCCTTTCCAATGAAGATGTTAAAAGATATTTAAGCCATCTTGCCGTCAACAGAAAGGTCTATCCGTTAGGGTGAAGAATATCGATTTCGAACGCTGCTGCCTGGTCATCAGAATGGGAAAAGGGAATAAGGACAGAGAATCTCTACGCCTGAAATCCATTCCAGAATTCGTCGTATGGATCGTCCAGCTCTTCACGCCATTCGAGCAGCAGTGAACGCATCCGTTTCAGTGTATCGGTGTATCCGCCGTCGGCTGATAAGTCTTTGAGCTCGTATGGGTCATCCACAAGATCGAACAACTGCGTTCTCCGATTTCCGTCCACACAGTATTCTATGAGCTTGTACCGCTCATCCATAACACTCCGCTGGACATCTTTGTAAGCAAAGGCAAGGGAGTTGCGGGAGGCACTTTTCCGGGGGCGATTTTCGCGGGAGGGGTCCTCCTGCCGGTTGGTTAAAACCGATGCAAAGCTGAGCCCGTCAACACTTTCGGGAGCCTCGATATCAGACAAATCACACAGAGTGGGGAAAATATCGAGGAGATAAGAGAGCTCGTCTCTGGTGCTGTCGGCAGTAATTCCTGGCCCCGTCATCACCAGTGGAACATGTACGCTATGATCGTAGTTGTTCTGTTTGCCCATAAGACCATGGCTTCCCAAGGCCAGCCCGTTATCTCCGGAGAGGACGATGATTGTATTTTCGAACTGTCCGGTCGCCCGCAATGCATCGAGGATCCTGCCGATTTCAAAATCAAGGTGGGAGATCATTGCATAATACTCCGCAAGATGGCGTCTGATCTCCTTTTCAGATCTGGGGAAATCGGCCAAGAGCTCATCCCGCACAGAGAGCTCACCGTTATCGAACGAATGCCGGGGAGCGAAGTTCGGCGGCAGTTCGATAGTGTCCGGATCGTAGAGATTCAAGAACTGCTGGGGCATGGTCCGTGGATCGTGGGGTGCCATAAAAGGAACATACATAAAAAACGGCTGATCATCTTTATAATTAAGCAGAAACTTCCGGGCTTCATCAGCGAAGAGCTCGGTCGAATGCTTTCCCCGCTCGATGTGGTCGAACTGTTTCGCAATATATTGGACATCCCCGTAACCCGGGTCCCAGGGATGGAGCCGTGCTTCCGGGTAATGCCCGGTAGGATCAAACGAACATGCAGGGACGTTCCAGTGATCATCCATACCGCCGAAAAAAATCTGCCCACCGGTGGAAAAGGAGCGGGCATAGGATGAGGGGCTGTTGTGCCACTTTCCTGTACCGAAAGTCGTATACCCATTTTCCCTGAAAACCTCCGGCATCAAACTGTGATCCTCTGGTATGGTTTCTCCTGAATTATGGAGATGAAAAAGAGTTTTCCCCGTTAAAAGCATCGCCCGGCTCGGCATGCACACCGCAGGACAAGTGCCGCCCATGATATAGGAACGAGTAAAGCTGGTCCCGGTTTTAACGAGATAATCCATGGTTGGAGTATGGATCTCCTCATTCCCCAGTGCATGAATCGTATTAAACCGCTGATCATCTGTAAAAAGGAATAGTATGTTCGGCCGCTCCTGCGGTACTTGTTTTTCACCCATAGTAAATCTCCGATTATCACTATTATTGTTCTCATTTCTTTGTATTGAAAATGTTATTGTTTCATAAAAGGATGTTAAAAAGGAATAGTGACTATGTATAGTGTCCATTTAGAACATCTTTTTGTTCCTTGAAACTATTTTATTCAGAGCGCAGACGGGGTACAAAAAGAAAAAACGCAAGGAGGAGAATATGAAAAAATTATTGTTCGTTTTGATTCTTTTTATCACGCTGGGCATATTTGTGTTTGCAGGCGGTGAACAGGAAGGAGCGACTGGAGAAAAAGAAGTTACCATTACCGTATGGGACTGGTTCTACAACCAGGAAGGATCTCAAGGGAAAATAGCCGACGCCGTCGATGAAGCTTTTCAGGAAATGTACCCTAACATCACTGTCAATCATGAATCCGTTCCCCATCCACCGTACGATGTGTATCAGGCTGCAATCGTTGGAAAAGAGGGTGCGGATGTTCTCTTGGTCCATGCTAATGGTCAGAAATTCACGGATATGGGTGAGGCGTTCGTGGTATTGGATGACTACATAACCGACATGAAAGACCAGTTTCCCGCCGCCACCCTTGCCGACTGTGCCCCCCACCGTGATGTAGAAAACGGCATCCGCGGCCTGCCCATGACTGTCCAGGGATGGGTCTGGTACTACAACAAAGAACTGTTTTCAGAAGCTGGGCTGGATCCCGAAAACCCACCTACCACATGGGACGGTATGCTCGATGCGTCTCAGCAGTTAAAAGATGCAGGGATCATACCCATCGGATTCGGAAAAGGGATCCATGCTGAAATGATGATTGCGGGGACCTTAGACCAGGTCTTGTGTGAAGATGAAAAAAGAGATCTGCTTGCCGGAGATCTCAAGTTTACCAATGATAAAATCGTTACTACATTCGCACACTTCCAAGACTTGTTTCAGGCAGGCTACATGGATGAGGAGGGCCTCTCCGTACCGCTGCTGCGGGAAAAAGGCGAAGAGTTCATGGCGGGGAAAAGTGCTATTTTCAGGGGTTTTGTCTCCGATATATTCAACTGGTATGAGTTCGGAGAAGCGCTCGGCGCTGAGAAGTTGGGATTCATCTCCAATTTCTACTTCGAACCGTCCTGTCATAAGAACGTCATAGGAGCAGCCGGCGGTGTTGCCTATGCAGTACCGACGTACAGTGACAATGTTGATGCCGCGGTTAACTACGTAAAATTCACAGCAAGTGCGGAAGGTGCCAACATAATCCTGAGAAACGGAGGTGCTATTCCCGCAAACCTAAATGCTGATCAGAGTTTGGTTGCAAACCAGGTGGGTGTCGACATCATGAATAAATTGAGCGACAGTCTGGTCTCCCCTACCAAAGCGTTTACACCCACAACCTGCTGGAACGTATTGAGAAGCCATGCTCCTCTGCTGTTTACCGGAGAGATTACACCGGAAGAATATGCTCAGGAGATCGAGAAAGCGAGAGATTGAGGCCGGGATTAGCGGCCGGACCGATAGGACTATGGCAGGTTAAATTGACTGTTCCAGACAGAGCTATTCTGTCTGGAACATTTTTTTGAAATTATAATGGATTGATGGAGTGATACGTGAACAAAAAATATGATTATGCTGCATATCTTTTTATCCTGCCCCTTTTTGCGGTAATGATCACATTCATGCTCTATCCCGCTTTAACGACATTCTACTTCGGCTTTACAAAATGGAACGGTATAACATCTCCGGAATGGGTCGGCATCCAGAACTTCATCAAACTGGTAAACGATACGAGCTTCAAAGAGGCAATACTCAACGCACTCACCTTGGCCCTCTACGTCCCTATCTGGACGGTCCTTCCTCTCCTCGTTGCTTCGCTTATCAGAGAGAAAAAACCGGGGGCTTCGTTTTTCAGATCCGTGGTTCTTATCCCCTTCGTTATCAGCCCGGTCATCCTCGGTGTTTTGTTCAATGTACTTCTGAGAAAAAACGGCGCTGTAAACACACTGCTCGATTTAGCGGGGCTCGATTTTCTTGCTGTGGACTGGCTGGTAGAACCGGACCTGGTAATCCACGAAATCGCACTGATCACTATATACAAGTTTTTCGGGTTCGGAGTAATTCTCTACGTGGGAGCGATGGGAAAGATATCCGAGAGCCTCTATGACTCCGCCAAGATCGACGGGGCCGGCTGGTTCCGCACACTGCTCGTCGTTACCGTTCCCGGCATCCGCTACACTATTGAGTTTTTCATCATCCTCGGATTCATCACGTTTTTTGCGCGGATGTTTCCTATCATCTATACAATGACCGAAGGGGGACCCGGGTACGCCTCGTTTGTGCCTGAGTTCGGTATTTATTTCGAAGCGTTCGAAAACTTCAGGCTGGGCTACTCATCGACCTGGTCGATCGTCGTCTATCTCATGACCTTTGTTATTGTCTTTGTCCAGGTAACCTCGATGAAACGGAGAGAAACATGATACATGCAGGTACTTTTAATAGAAGGAAAATAGCTACTCTTGTTCTGCTGCTCATTCTCAGCATTCTTACCCTCGTTCCGTTTTACTTTATGCTCTCTACAAGTTTTAAAACAATGGATGCATATCTTGCTGAGAAACTTCTTCCGCCGGCCCGCCCGACACTTGAAAATTATGCCACCATTTTCAACAAGTTCAGTTTGGGAAGTTACTTTATCAATAACTTCATCATCTTAGCAGGGACACTCGTCCCCTATATCCTTATCTGCAGTGCGGCGGGTTTTGCTTTCGCGCAACTTCGGTTCCCCCTCCAAATACCGCTGCTTCTGATGGTCTCCGGCATTATGATTTTTCCGCAGATGGTCCTCGGAGTTCCCCTCTACGCGCTGCTTGCAAAGTTCAAGATGATCAATTCTCATATCGGTCTCATCTTCTGCTACCTCGCCTACTTCACTCCATATGCCGCGTATCTCATGACTACATACTACCGCAACATTCCCGGTACATTTATGGAGGCGGCCAAAATCGACGGTGCGAATCTCTGGCAGGTTTTTACCAGAGTAATGCTCCCGATGGCAAAAACGATGATCGTCACCGTTATCATTGTCGGCTCCCAGGCAATCTGGAATGAACTCCCGTTTGCGCTGCTCTTCCTCCGATCTGAGAAAAAACGAACTCTTATGACTGCAGTAGCTCTGCTCAACGGAGAACAGGGAGTTGCCGCTATCAAACTGTGCGCTGCACTCACCGCTGTGACCCTGCCCATCCTGCTCTTATATATCGTTGCCCAGAACCAGATCCAGCAGGGTATTCTCGCCGGAGGGATCAAGGAGT
>CAZKZZ010000179.1:5433-7003 GCA_964557375.1 uncultured Spirochaetales bacterium
ATCTCCTTGATGCTCTTATCGGAATACTCGATAAGATAGCGGGCATGGTGCATCCTGGTATTCAGAAAATAAGTCCGCGGATTGACTCCGTACTGTTCCTTGAACAGTTTGGTAAAATATTTCTCTGAGAGTCCTGCAATATCCGCCATGGAATTGAGGTTATACTCGATAAACGGATGCTCCTCCATGTAGAGCCGTGCCTGTTCGAGTCTGTTATCGAATCCAACCCCGTTCTCACGCGATTTCATCTCTTTGTACATTTCGACAAAAATGGTGGTCATCAGGGAGTTGCAGGTGACGAATGAATAATACGTCGAAAATTTTAGAGAGTGGCTCTGCCACAGCTGGGAGAAAAGCGCTTCGAACGTATCGATTTCTTCGGGAATGAAAGAGATGGAGAAAGGCGGGGTGTAGCTGAACAGCTGCGAACCGGTCTGATTGTAGTAAAGACCAAACCGTATGGGGATGATGCTCAGAGGAGCGAACGCGTTCTGGATTGCAGTGTGTTTGAGACCGTCGCTTACGAAGACAATTTTGCCGCGGAACAACAGCTCTTCTTTTCCATCGAGAAAGTAGGAGCCCCTTCCGCCCCGAACGAAGATGATATGATAATCTGAATTGACCCTGTCTTTGAATCCCCAGGAAGGGGGGACCTGTCGGACGTTGAAAGACTGATGTATTTGAAAATGATTTTCCAGAGGAAGACTGTCGATGATCTTTTTTAGTTTTTGTAAATCATCTCTGTCCATCTACCGGTAATGATACACCGAAATGTGGTTAAACGCAAACGGCGCGATTATTGACCACATATGTCGGACCTGATTCCCCAAGCTGGATTCCCAGAACCAATCCTCCGTGGCGATATAAACTAGCCTACCGCACTCCTTTGGTATAGTAATCCTGGTGATACGGTTCTGCCGGATAAAACTCTTCAAGCGGCGCGATTTGGACAGTTACCGGCTTCTCGTATTGTTCAGACAATTTCTCAGCAGCCTTCTCAGCGGCTGCTTTTTGATCATTATCGTGGTAGAGGATAATTGAGCGGTACTGATAATCATCAGGATATCCGTCAGGGAATTGCCGTACCGGGTCGACCTGAGCCCAGAAAGCCTCTAATAGTTGTTCGTACGTTATGATAGAAGGATCATACTCCACCTGGACTACTTCAGCATGGCCGGTCTCGCCTGAGCAGACATCATTGTACGTCGGGTCTTTGGTGTATCCGCCCGCATACCCGGAGACAGCCTCGACAACACCTTCGGTTTTTTCAAATGCGGCTTCGACACCCCAGAAGCATCCTGCGCCGAAGGTGGCCAGTCTGGTTTCACCGGAGTTTGGCCCTTCGGAGTTTGGACTTCCGGCGGTCTCCGATTGCTTTTCCACCGACATAGCCGGAGCTGTTTCTGTATTTCCTCCCGCGAAAACGGGGACGGAGGAAAGTACAAATAAAAGCAGGAGCATTACATATATATGTGCTAGTGTTTTTATTCTTATCATAATGCTAATATAAATTCAGAACCTGTAATTGTCCACAAATATTATGGACCATACTTGGATAAAATGGAAAACC
>CAZKZZ010000179.1:7013-7281 GCA_964557375.1 uncultured Spirochaetales bacterium
GATGAGAAGCTCGAGAAACAAATCGCCTTTCTTCTCGAAATCGATAAGATGAAATCGATTCTCCGCCGCACTTATCATATAGACGGGGCCAGGCATGAAAATGATGCAGAGCACTCCTGGCATCTTGCACTGTATGCGATAACATTAGCGGAGCATGCTGATGAAGAGATAGACATATCAAAAGTGATAAAGCTCGTACTCGTCCACGATTTGGTAGAAGTATATGCAGGGGACACCTACATTTATGATGAAGAAGGGAAAAAAACTC
>CAZKZZ010000180.1:0-7137 GCA_964557375.1 uncultured Spirochaetales bacterium
AGTATAGCAAAAAATTGAGGTCAATATATAGTGATCATAACCCAATATCATATACAGAAAAATCTTTATCCGAACCGCAGCGCGTACTTAAAAAACGCTTTTACTTTCTCTACAGACGTGTCCGGCTGAATGATGTGAGCGGGGGCAATGATATAGCCGCCGTTTTCGGAACCTGCCTGTATACGGTCTGCGATATGCTCTGCAATCTCCTGCTCACTTCCCATGGGCAGTGTCCGCTGGATATCCACTCCGCCGAGAAAGGAGAGTTTGTCTCCGTAGTTCTCCTTGATATTCTTTAACGACATGTCCTTTGCCAGAGGCTGGATCGGATTCAGCACATCGAGGCCGATCTCGATGAGGTCCGGTATGATAGGAAGAATCGAACCGCACGAATGATAGATTATTTTTACATCAGGGTCCCTGTTTTTGAAATCAGAAATAAGGGCTGCCATTCGCGGCTTGAGATTCTCCCGCCAGAAATCTGGGGGGAGAAGCATTCCGTCCTGTGTGCCCACATCATCACCTATCCAGATAAAATCAACCCCGAGATCGACCAGTTTTCGCCCGCTTTTAAGCGAAAAATCGAACAATTTATCGAGGAGGTGATGTGTATATACCTCGCCTGTCATAAAATCCATAAGGAATTTTTCGAACCCGGTAAGGTTCCAGGCCGTCTCGAAGGCATTGACGCCTGTAAAACCGATTACCGCGTATTCGTTCTTATACGTTTCGATCTCTCCGCGTGCAATGTCCCATCGCCAGAGCTCGGTCGGGTCGGGTGCGTGCCACGATTCAATATCATCGATCGTTGCCGCTTCAGTAAGGGGCCGCCCGATGATTTCGATGTGGTGGCCCACTTTCCGGGAAGTCAATCCCCATTCGTCGGTGAGGTCGGTAGACCGGTCCGGTGCCCCGCCGGCGGCTTTCGATTGCCGGGGCGCGGGTTTCGGCGGCCGCCGCCCCGGGCCTACCGCTATCGCATCGTTTCCCAGCGTTAAAAGAATTTCCGTGTAGCTTACCCTGTCCGCTACAAAACAGGGAAGCGGTTCGTCCGGTTTGACGGAATGCGCGTTTCGCTGTGCGCTCAGTTCATCGGTCAGTTCATCCGCCAGTTCGCGGGCATGGGAGCGGGATATATTGGCAAAGACGGGGACCCTGTCGGGCTGCTGACCGGCTACCGCAGCCAGCACTCGTTCTCGTGATGTCATGATTATCTGTTCTCCTCCCACTCCTCCCACGCTTCAATCATTGCAAGGTAATTATCGCGGGTCCTGTCAGGCAGATAGGTAATTGGACTTGCCGTTGTATCGAGAATAAACCGCCCGTTTTTCCCGATATTCATGAGTTCCTCGGTCTGTTGCGAAATGGCCCGCGGTTGCCCGTTTTCCAGATCTCTGAACTGTATGTTCCCGGCCAGTGTCATGTTCCCGCCGGCTGTATTCATCGCTTCTTCGAAGGTAATGTTGCCCGACGGCGGGGCTTCAACCGGGTCGAGGAGATCGATTCCGGCATCAACCATCATGGGAAGCACTTCCTTTACATACCCGTGACAGTGGACGGCGGCGAAACAGCCTGCTTTATGGACTTTCTCTGCAAGTTTCTTCTCATAGTGGTAGATGAAATCCGCATAGATCTTCGGCGAGTTCATAGGGGGCGTGGACTGCTCGCTTCCGTTGAAACGGAACACCGGCCCCATGCCTGCTTCGAGACAGCGGCCGAGGAGAGCATCGAGCCGTTCATAGGCAATGTCGCACAGTTCTCGGAGCAGCCCCTCATCCTCGACGGTCAGCATGAGGTAATCTTCGAAACGCATCATTCCCGAAACGGTAACGAGGGGGGTGTCTACCTGAATCAAGGTTATACCCGACTCCCCGAGCCGTTCTTTTTCCGTGTTGTAGGCGGAAAAATCCATCTCCGGGGCCTCATAGGGGATGGACATGATTTTTTTGAGATCATCAATTTCCTTTACCGGTTCCTCAACAATCCACTGCGTAGAAACGTCTTTTTGAAACTTAACGGTAAAGGCGAGATCGCCCTTCGGAGCAGGGACCCGGTATTTCTCGATACGGTAATCTCCATCATACTCAACCGACTGCTGCTCAATATAGCGGGGAGGTATCATCAAGAACCTGTTGCTTGCGTTGTCGGGGATTTTGCACTCCAGGATGATCTCCCCGTCTGCTTTCCGGTACCTAGACAGCACCTTTGCACGGTTTTTGTCCCGGGTTATCCAGGAATCGGTGAACGGATCATATTCGAGCCCGGAGCCGATGGTCCTGTACCGGTCAGGTTTCGTGTACGATGCAAACCGGGGATCGAGATTGAACTCGTCCCGCAGCCACATCGGCGCGCGGTCCGTTTTTTCCCCTCGAAGTGTGCGTATAATTCTCTCCTGTGGTGTCATACTCATCCCTTGATAGCTCCGGCCGTAAGGCCCCGGATAAAGTTTTTCTGGGCACTCAATAAAATAATCAGCATGGGCAGGCCGCAAATGAGAGAGGCTGCCGCCATCTGGTTCCAGTAAATATTGACCGCGGTGATGTAGTTCGCCAGGCCAATAGAAATAGTCAGTTTCTTGTCGGTTTCTAAAAGGATCCGGGCGAACGGATATTCACTCCAGGTGAGTATAAAAGACATGACCGCAACCGTTGCAATACCGACCCGGGAGAGGGGAAGTGTGATCCGCCAGAACACGCCCGGAACGGAGCAGCCTTCTACGGAAGCGGCCTCTTCCAGTTCCGTAGGAAGGGTCTGGAAAAAACTGTAGAACAGCCACGTGGCGAACGGGACCTGAAAGAGAAGATACACGAACACGACCCCCGCTCTCGTATTGTAGAGGCCGATTTTCGAGATGAAAATAAACTCCGGGATCATAACAGCCGGTCCGCTCAAGAACTGGATGATGAGAAATATACCGAGTACGAGCATTTTCCCCTTGATAGTGAAGCGGGCAAGCCCGTATCCGACGATCACACTGAATACGACCACCAGTCCGGTTGTAGCAACGGTTACAATAATTGTGTTGATAAAGTAGATACCCCAGTGGGTTGCGTACACGCCTGTTTCTATCAATACGCCTAACAGAGGTTTTAATGTCGGTTCTTTCGGCAGCCAGTACGGTGGCACTTTCTGGGCTTCCGCGTTCGTCTTGACCGAGTTCACCAAAAGCCATGCCAGGGGATGGAGTATCAAAACGAGGATAAACAGGGCCAAAATGATAAGAAAAATCCGTTTTATAAGTTGTCCTGTCTTCATAACTCAATCCCTCAATTGGTTTCTTCTGTAGATATAGAAATAGATCAATCCCCAGATAAGCAGAATAAAGAAGTTTATCATGGTCGCAGCGCTTGCCTGGCTCAACTTTCCGAACTGGATACCCAATTTGTAGAGAAACAGAGGCAGCGTCATACTGTAGTACATCGGTCCGCCCCCGGTCATAATACTTACCAGCACCAGGTTGTTGGTGATCCAGATCATATTTAAAAGAGACATGGTGAGGACCTGGTATTTGATCGAAGGGAGGGTGATGTTCCATATCTCCTGCCACTTGCTCATCCCGTCCATTCGGCCTGATTCGAAAAGGGTTTCATCGATGCTGTGAATAGCGGCAATAACGACAAGAGCAAACAGCGGGAAAAGCCGCCACACAATGGTAAATGACACCGTGTACAGTGCCGTCCCCGGTGTTCCCAGCCATGGGAAACCCTGGTCGAGGATGCCGAGCCCCACAAGATACCGGTTTATGATTCCGCTCTGGCTGTGCAGCATCCACTTCCACACTCCCGCAACGATTACTCCGGGCATAATCCAGGGCAGCAGCATAAAGCTTCGAAGTACGCCGAAGAAGCGCACCCGTTCGCTTAAGAGAATACCCACGATGAGACCGAGCAAGATGACCATAAACGTGCTGAGCAGGTTGAATTTTACCGAATTGAGTATGACGGTTACCGTCTCCCGCCGCTCGAACATCTCTTTGTATGTTTGAAATCCGACGAATTGATTCGATCCCCCTAGAAACTGCATATCTTTGAACGAGAGTACGACATTGTAGATGAGAACACCGATTACCAGTCCGCTTATCAGTATGAATATCGGGTATACGAATATGTAGCCCCAGGTCTGTTTATCTATCCTTCCCTTCATGACATGATTCCCCCTTGATACAGTAATTAAGACGGCCCACCCGGATATATGTACCCGGGTGAGCATCTTTCATACCATTATTGTCCTGTTGCGTTATCGTAGACGGCCTGGCATTCGTCTCTGGCTGTATCCAGTACTTCCTGAGCTGTTGCATCGGTCAAGAGGAACTCCTGCATAGCAACGGAGAGTTTCTGGGTACATTCGGTAAGCCCGGGGAACCCTTCCTGCGGCAGTGCTCCTTCGAAAAGCGTGCCGGCTTCATACTCGGCTGCCAGGTCGGGATATGTCTCGGCAAACGTTTCGCTGCTCAAACTCTTCTTGTGTGTAGGGATTCTCCCGACAATAACTGATCCGGACCAGCCTTCGTGTGCTTCGTAGGTGTTCCAGAAGTCGAGAAAATCCATGACAGCGTCCCTGTCTTTCACCATTCTTGTAACCATCTGGGCGAATGTGGGCGTCATCAAGAAGCTCGCCTTATCATAGCGGCCCGACTTGGACGACCTGAGGGGAAACGGTGCTAAGTTGTACTCGAAGTCGGGGGCAACATCGAACTGTGCTTTTAGAATGGGAGCGAATGATTCGGTAATGACCATCGAGGTCTTTCCCTGGAAGAACATCTCCGCGGCCGTTCTGAAGTTCGTTTCCATATACCCGGCAGGGGCCGTGGGGACCAAGTCCTTGTATAGATCGAGAGCATCGACAAAACCGGTACCGTCGATGACGATCTCTCCGTCGTCGAGCCAGCGTCCGCCGTTTCTGTAGGCAATACCTTCGAGCATGTTTACATCGAGATTATGACCCGATGCGGGCAGGGCCATACCGAACACCCCGTCTTTGGTCATTTTCTCAGCAATCGAGACGACTTCAGCCCAATCCTCGGGCGGCCGTGCATTTCCGTCGCTTCCGGTAATACCGGCGTCCCTGAACATTTTGGTGTTATATGCCAAGAAGGTTGTTGCATCTACATAGGTAGAGACCGCATACACTTTTCCCTCATGCATATTTGTGTTCCAGATCTCGGGCGGGTAGTTTTCTTCCCACTCGCTTACCAGTCCGGCATCGATATCGTCGAGGGGAATAATAATTCCCATCTCGGCGAACTCGGGAATACTCTGCCCGTCCAAAGCAATGATGTCGGGAAGCTGATTTGCCGAATGACCGGAGATGACTTTCTCCCGCTTTGTACCGTAATCCTGGTAGGACCATTCGATCGTCACCCCTGGGTTTCGTTCCATATACAGTTCATTCTGTTCCAGGATATACTCCCGCTCGTGCTGCGGACCGCCGAACTTCCACATGGTGATTACCGTTTTCCCGCTGCCCTCTTCCGCTTCCTGCTCTCCGCCTGCCCAGAGAAATCCTGCTGCAGCGACAAGGACAAGAATCAATAAACATGTTTTCTTAAGTTTAGCCATAGCTAACCTCCTTAAAGATTTTCTTGAAAGGTCAACGACCTTTCTGTTCTCGCTTTCCGTCATACACTTTTTTTGATCATCGTTTTGAAATCGAACCTGAAGTCATATCCTCTCGATACGGTGTGTCCGGCGAGACCGATTACGTCCTGAAGCCTTATATCGAGAGAAGAGTCCGCCCAACACATAAGTCTTTCCCGCATTTCGAAGAGCAGCTGCCTGTATCCGGGGTCCTGGGCACGGTTGACCTTCTCGTGGGGATCATTTTTTAGATCGTAGAGCTCATCGATGTCCCCGAAATAGTAGTTGTACTTCCAATCCTTGGTGGTGATATTCCATATCGGACAGCGCTGGGTGTAGCTTTCATAGCTTTCGATAAAAACGGCATCTCTCCAGCTGACCCCAGTTCCCTCGGTAGAGTTAGTCCCGACCTGATTGATAAGGGAGCGGAGACTTCTCCCCTGCATTCGTGAAGGAACAGGCACCTCCGCGTAGTCGAGCAGAGTCGGTGTGCCGTCGAGAAGCGAGACCAGGTCAGAGGTCCGCTTTCCCGCGGGGACCTTCGCGGGGTACCGGAGAATGAGCGGAACACGGGTGGTCTCCTCATACATAAAAGGCCCTTTCGTCAAGAGTCCCTGCGCCCCCATCATGTCTCCGTGATCAACAGCAAACATCACCAAAGTGTTGTCCCTCAGAGCGAGATCATCCAGTGTATCTAAAAGTCTCCCCACATTGAGGTCCACCAGATGGACCAGACCCCAGTAACGGGCGATGACCTTCTTAAACTCTTGCGGGTTTTCGATTCCGTGGTTTACCGCCTCCTTCCGTGCCCAGCTGATTATCTGATTGAACGGTTTGCCTTCAAAGTTTCCTTTTACCGTTTCCGGTAAGGGGACTTCTTCGGGCGGATAAAGATCATCAAACGGGCCGATATAAGGGTCATGAGGGGCCCGCAGAGAGCAGACACAGAAGAACTGGTCATCTTTGTGCTTATCGATGAACTCGATCGATTTGTCCGTGACCACCGTGTCCTGCTGGAGTTCGAAGGGGAGTACTCCCCGCCTGTCCAGGCCTTTGAGGTCTTCGGGAAAGCTAAATTGCCCCGTCCGCTCGATCCAGTTCTCGTAAGAGTTGCGCAGATGTACGAACCAGCCGTCCTCGAATCCGTGCTGGGCCATATCCTCTCTGCCCATGTGCCATTTACCGAAATAACCGCATGTGTATCCCTGCTTCTTTAAGAGATCCCCCGATGTTTCGAGACTGTCGGAGAGAGCGATCATTCTGGCATCATCATCATTTACCGGAGACCCGGTCCCGCTTACCGGCAGACTTGTAAAAAAAGAGGCACGTGCCGGTGCACAGAGAGGACAGGTCGTGTACGCCCGTTCGAAAACGACCCCTTCTGATGCAAGGCGGTCGATATTGGGTGTGTTGATAATGCTGTTCCCGTAACAGCCTAACGTGTTGTAGGTCTGCTGGTCGGTCATGATCAGGACGATATTCGGCCGCTGCGTATCGCTGTGGTCATCCGCTATGCGTGAACTTACTTCATAATCCACTGTTCAGCTCCTCATTGTTATAT
>CAZKZZ010000181.1:0-7133 GCA_964557375.1 uncultured Spirochaetales bacterium
ATTGTGAGTTCAAGAATGATTCGAACTCGAGCGCCTTTATGAGGTCCTCCTGGACGGTGCGCTTTTGTTTGCCGGAGAGCCGCGGTGTATTGTTTCCTTTTTCTATTTGGCGGATGAGCCATTTTCTGATTGGATTGTTCTGAATGTGGAGAATTTCGACACCCATATGGGAGCAGTAGGTTTTTTTCAGCACCTCGATAATCTCGCGAAGGGGGGCTTCGGGAGGGTCTAAAAACCTGCTGGATGTAAAAACAGTGTCCAAATCATCTTCGCTCAAACCGAAGGTCGAAAGGGAGAGTGTTTCATAATTCCCTTCGATTGTTTTGTACACGTACCACAGCTCTCGCGGCATATACCCTTCGAGGGGGTTGAGTTTCGCGTAGATATAGCCCACATCGCGGTACGCCCAGATGAGGCTGTTTACTCTGCTCTGTTTGTAGGTATCGGTAGAGAGGCGGTCTCCTTTTTCTGTAGGACTTTTCTCGAGGGTTGTAAAGTACTCCTGCCATTCGACTGATACGGATGAGGGGTCTTTTTTCCAGTCCTCGTACAGTTGTTCGAGAAAAAGTGCGTTTTCCGGACTGCTCGATATCATCTTTTTTACCTTCTTCTCGGTTAGTGGCGAATCCGTTCTCTCAAGAGTCCCGGAATCTGTTCCGGGCTGTCTGCAACCGGTACGCCCGCTGAGGTGAGTGCTGCAATTTTCGACTCCGGAGAGCCCTTGCCTCCTGTAATTATTGCTCCGGCATGGCCCATTCGTTTTCCTGCCGGAGCAGTGCGGCCCGAGATAAACGCAACTACCGGTTTGGTCATACCGTCCGCAATGTACTCCGCGGCAAGCTCTTCGTCCTCTCCGCCGATCTCGCCTATAATAGCCACCCCCTCGGTCTCGGGGTCTTTCTCGAACCGCTCGAGGACCTCGATAAAACCGGAACCGATTATGGGGTCTCCTCCGATGCCCACCACGGTAGACTGCCCGAAACTACTTTTGGTGAGGTTGTATACTACTTCATACGCTAAGGTGCCGCTGCGTGAAATCACCCCGATCGTACCCGGCTTGTGGATTTTTACCGGCATGATTCCCACTTTACATTGACCGGGGGTGATCACTCCGGGACAGTTCGGTCCGATCATTGTGGCCCCTTTCTCTCTAACGTAATGATACAGGCCGATCGCATCGTTTACCGGGATGTGCTCGGTTATGCAGACGACAAGGGGGATACCCGCATCGACCGACTCTTTGACCGCGGCAACTGCGAACCTAGCCGGTACGAAAATCACCGAACAGTTTGCCCCTGTCTCCGCCCTGCACTCGGCAACGGTATTGAAAACGGGGAGGTTCTCCACCTTCTCTCCGCCCTTTCCCGGTGTTACTCCGCCGACGACCTTGGTACCGTCACGCTGCATGGCAAGGGCGTGGAACGAGCCGTCTCTTCCGGTTATCCCCTGGACGATTACTTTGGTACTGCTGTCTATTAGTATACTCATTGCACTCCGCCTTCTTTTACTTCCGCTACAATTTTTTTGACCGCTTCATCGAGATTTTCGACCGCCGGGACCCCCGCATCCGAGAGCATCTTCCGACCCTTCTCATCGTTCGTACCGATGAGCCTGATGACGACAGGGATCGTGATATCGATCCGGTCCCGGGCCATGAGAATCCCCTCGGCGATATCGTCACAGCGGGTTATCCCGCCGAAGATGTTAAAGAGGATTCCTTTTACCTTGGGAATCCCCATAATCACCTTGAGCGCGGTCAGCACTTTCTCAGGACTCGAACTTCCCCCCACATCGAGAAAATTGGCGGGACTCGAACCGTAGAGCTTTATCATGTCCATCGTTGCCATGGCCATACCCGCTCCGTTTACGACACAGCCGATATCGCCATCGAGGCTTATAAAGTGGAGTCCGGCACGCTGGGCGAGGAGCTCATCCTTACTGAACTCTTCCATCGTCCGGTACTTCTCGAGCTCGGGGTGAGAAGAGACCGCGTTGTCGTCGAAATTGATCTTTGCATCGAGTGCGGCAAGCCTATCCCCGCCTATACGGGCCAAAGGATTGATCTCTACTAAGGAACATCCCTTTTCGATAAAAAGGGAATACAGCTTTAAGGCCGTATCCGCGGCCTGCTCTGCTAAACCCGGTTTCTCGAACACCTCGGTCATGAGCTCTTTTAATTCACCCGGGTCGATCCCGGTGACAGGGTCGGCCCAGAGTCTTAAAATTTTCTCCGGGCTGTTTACGGCGAGATCTTCTATGTCCACCCCGCCTGCGGCACTCACCATCAGGGTTATCTTTTTTACTCTCCTGTCTACAGTAAGGCCGAGGTAATACTCCTGCTGTATTTCTTCGGCCGGATTTACCAGTACTTTGGTAACCGGGAGGGATTTTATAGTTAGAGAGAAAATCTCGCGTGCGGCTGAGAGCGCCTCTTGTTCGTTTTTCGCTACCTTGACCCCCCCTGCTTTTCCCCGTCCTCCTACCAAGACCTGCGCCTTGATCACTGCCGGGAATCCCAAGCGGGCGGCCGCCTCCCTGGCCTCTTCCGCAGTCTCAGCTACTGCACCCGGGGTAACGGGAACGCCGTATTGTTCAAACAGTTCCTTTGCCTGGTACTCATGTATTTTCATGGTGTTTTTTAATCTCCCGTTTCGTCTCGTTTATCAATTTGGTAATCTTGATCCCCCGCGGGCAAACCCGTGTACACTCAAAGTGGTTTTGGCAGGACCACACCCCTCCATCCGTATCAAGCACGCCGAGTCTGGGGACCAGCCCTTCATCCCGGCTGTCCTTGACAAACCGGGCCGCTTGGGCACAGGCAGCAGGCCCGATAAAATCATCACCATCGTCGAGTACCGGACATGCTGAATAACACGCCCCGCAGAGAATGCATTTGGTCGGGTCGTCGAACGCTTCCCGGTCTTCTCGAGACTGGATGTATTCCCCGGATTCGGGAGGATCTTCTCGAGGGATAAAAAAAGGCGAGATTGAGCGGTATTTTTCAAAAAACCTGTTCTGAAGCACCATAAGGTCCCGCTGGATAGTGAGGTGTTTCATCGGCTCTACCGTAATTTCTCCCCCGTCCTCCTCTACTGTGTCCTGGACTAAGGTTTTGCAGGCAAGCCGCTCTTTTCCGTTTATCACCATTGCATCCGAACCGCACACCCCGTGGGCACAGCTCTTTCGAAAGGCGAGGGTGCCGTCGCGGTTCCGTTTTACCTCCATGAGGAGATCGAGGACACGGTCGGTGGGTTCAGCTTCGAGTTCATAGCTCTGCATATGCGGGGCTGCATCGGTTTCAGGATTAAACCGCTGAATGGTAAGCGTTATCTTCATAGCTTCTCCTTACATGGTCCTAACATGGTCCTAACCATTGATTTAATAAACCCGAGGTTTCGGCTGAAATCTGGTAATATCGACCTCTTTATAGGTAATAGCGACTTCTCCGTCTTTGAGTCCTGCCAAGGTGTGCTTGAGCCAGGTTTCATCATCCCGGTCCGGAAAATCCTCCCTGGAATGAGCACCCCTGCTCTCTTCACGGTTCAGGGCGGATTCCGCGGTTATCAGGGCAAGGTCGAGAAGGTTCTGTAATTCGAGGATTTCGAGCAGTTCGGTGTTGAACGTGCTGCTCATGTCCTTAAGCCGCATATCCCCGTGCTTTTCGCGGAGTTCTGCTACTGTCTCTGATGCCCGCTTCATCCCTTCCGCATTACGGTAGATTCCCACATCGGCCATCATAGCAGTCTGCATCTGCTCGTATACTTCCGCCACCGTCGGTCCGCTGCCGCTGCTTTTCATCTTCTCGAGGAGGGTATGGATGTCCTCATCATGACCGTCGGGGAGCTCCGGGAGGTCCGCGTCCTTTACGAACCCGGCGATGTGTCTTCCCGCCCTGCGGCCGAATACGATAAGGTCGACGAGGCTGTTCGTACCGAGCCGGTTCGCTCCGTGAACGGACACACAGGCACACTCTCCCGCCGCGTACAACCCCGGATAGAGCGTGTTCGCAGTTTCCACCCGGCCGTCGGAATCGGTGGGGATTCCCCCCATACCGTAGTGCGCGGTCGGCTGTACCGGGATCGGTTTTTCCGCCGGCTCGATGTCCATATAGGTGCGGCAGAAATCGGCTATATCGGGCAGTTTCGCCTCGATTTTTTCTTTTCCCAAATGCGTGGCATCGAGCATGACATAATCGTCGATTTTTTTGTCCCCCCGCATCCCTCGTCCGGCCTGGATCTCGGTCATGATAGCACGCGCGACCATGTCCCGGGGAGCAAGGTCGAGCAGGGTCGGTGCGTAGTCCTCCATAAACCGCTTTCCCTCCCGGTTGCGGAGAATTCCGCCCTCACCGCGAACTCCTTCGGTGATGAGAATACCCATGCCCCGAATCCCGGTCGGATGGAACTGAAAAAACTCCATATCTTCCAAGGGAATTCCCGCCCGCAGAGCAAGTGCGGGTCCGTCACCGGTATTGGCATGCGCGTTGGAGGTGATCTTGAACATCCTGCCGAAACCGCCGGTAGCAAAGAGTACCGCTTTGGCCCGGAAGGTGTGCACTTCTCCGGTGGCAAGCTCAATGACAACCACACCGGCACACCGAGCACCCTCCATTATAAGTTTTACTGCCTGAAACTCATCAAAGAAGTGTACTCCGTTTTTCGTACATTGCTGGTAGAGGGTCTGCAGGATCATGTGACCGGTACGGTCCGCGGCGTAACAGGACCTGCGTACCGCCGCTTCTCCGAAGTTCTTGGTGTGCCCGCCGAACCTGCGCTGGTCGATTTTACCTTCCGCTGTTCTGCTGAACGGCAGCCCTCTGTTTTCGAGATCATACACCGCCTGCACTGCTTCTTCCGCTAAAATAAACGCCGCGGTTTGGTCTACGAGATAGTCACCGCCTTTGATGGTGTCGAAAGCGTGCCACTCTGTCTTGTCCTCTTCGAGATTCCCGAGGGCCGCACCGATGCCTCCCTGGGCCGCCCCGGTGTGGCTCCGCATCGGATAGAGTTTAGAGAGGACAGCCGTTTTAGCGGTTTTACTCGCTTCCAATGCGGCGTAGAGCCCCGCCCCGCCGGCCCCGATAATTACTGCATCGTATTGATGAATCAATCCCTCCTCCTTTTTAATTCAAAATTCTATGTTCATCTTTGATATCCGCTACTCCTTAGCCTGATTGAGGAGCCCGCCTTTTACCAGCATATCTCTGTGGCGGGGAGAGACGTTCAGCAACGTTTTGATCTCTTTACCGCCGACTTTGACGGGGATCTCTTTTTTCCCCTCTTCGATGAGCTTTTTGATATCACCCAACGTAACCTTGTCCCCCTGTTTTATCTTCTCGTAATCCGAGGGGTCTGCAAACTCGAGGGGGATGATTCCGAAGTTGATCAGGTTCGACTTGTGGATACGGGCGAAACTCTTGGCGATTTTTACCCGTATACCGAGATACCTCGGGGCTAGGGCCGCATGCTCCCTCGATGACCCCTGCCCGTAGTTCTCCCCGCCGATGATAACACCGTTCTTTATTTTTTTAGCCCGCTCGGCGAACGTCTCATCAACCACATCGTAGACGAACTCGCTGATCTTAGGGATATTGCTTCTGTAGGGGAGGACCCGTGTGCCTGCAGGCATGATGTGGTCCGTTGTAATATTATCTTCTACTTTGAGTACCACTTCTCCCTCGAGCGTGTCCTCGAGCGGCTCGAAGTTCGGAAACGGTTTGATGTTCGGGCCCCGTTTTACTTCTACCGTTGAGGGGTCCTCTGCAGGTTCGATAATCCAGACCTGATTGAATGAAAACTTCTTCGGATATTCTACGGAGGGAGGTTCACCCAAGGTCCGCGGGTCGGTTATCCTTCCGTTCAATACCGAAGCTGCGGCGGTTTCCGCGGAGGCAAGATACACACCTGCATCTACAGTCCCGCTCCTGCCTTTGAAATTCCGGGGAAAGGTGCGCATCGAGTTCGCTCCTGTAGCAGGAGCCTGGCCCATGCCGATACATCCCAAACATCCCGCTTCGCAGATCCGCGCTCCCGCATTGATGAGTTTAGGAATTCCTCCCATCTCGACCGCGTTTTCCAAGTCCTGCCGGCTCGGCGGATTGATGTCGAAATCGGTAGTGAGATGTCTGTACTTACCGTCGAGGACCCCTGCCGCCACCATCATGTCCCTGTATCCGCCGCTTGCAGAGGAGCCGATTATCACCTGATCGAGCTCGACGTCCCCCAGCTCCGCGGCCGGCTTTACATTGTCGGGACTGTGAGGGCAGGCCACCAACGGTTCGAGAGTAGAGAGATCGATCTCAGTGGTAAGATCAAAGGCTGCATTTTCTTCGGTGCGGAGTTCCTGCCACATCTCTTCCCGGCCGTTTAGCGCGAGATAGTCTCTTGTAACCTCATCGGACGGGAAGATACCTGCAGTGAGGCCCATATCTACGGACATATTGGCGATCATGGCCCTGTCGGGCATCTTAAGACTCATTACCCCCGGCCCGTAGAACTCCATAATCTTTCCGATACCGCCCTTTACGGAGAACTCGCGGAGAAGATGCAGAATAAGATCTTTCCCAACAACCCATGGGGGCAGTTTTCCCTCGAGATAACATCCCCACACTTGAGGCGTGTTTATGTAGTACGGTTTTCCGGCCATGGCCATGGCCACTTCGATGCCGCCTGCACCCATGGCAAGCATCCCCAGACAACCCCCGACCGTGGTGTGGCTGTCCGACCCGAGCAGTGTCTTTCCCGGAACTCCGAAACGCTGCCGGTGAACGTGGTGAGACACACCGTTTCCCGGGGGGGAGAGTTTTACTCCGTATTTAGAAGCGGAAGACTGGAGAAAACGGTGATCATCCGCGTTTTTATAATCTGACTGAACGATATTGTGGTCAATATAGCTTACGGCAACTTCAGGTTTTACCCGCTCGATTCCTAAGGATTCGAACTCGAGATATACCATAGTACCGGTTGCGTCCTGGGTAAGGGTTTGGTCGATCTTTAATCCGATCTCCTCGCCCGGGGACAGCGTCCCTTCTATAAGGTGTTCCCGAAGTATCCGTTCGGTAATGGTTCCTTTCATGAATTGCTCCTTACCTTATAGTATTAGTTAAGTTTCTTTTCTTGTCAAATGTGCTTCTT
>CAZKZZ010000182.1:0-6971 GCA_964557375.1 uncultured Spirochaetales bacterium
TAGCCAGAAATTTTGCCAACAACAGAGACATATTTGTTCTGCTGTTCGCATTCGTGTTTATAACCACAGGATTGAGCAATCGACTCCATCTTTCTCATATTCTGACCAATATGGTCTTAGGGATCATCGTGGTCAATTCCCAGACCACCAATTTTATCGGGAAACTGCGCCGGGAATTGCAGGAGTTCATGCCTCTGCTGTTCATCCTCTTTTTCGTACTTGCCGGTGCCAACCTACACATTGCAGCCCTCCCTTCACTCGGTCTTATCGGTCTGGTCTATATGGCTTGCAGAAGTGGCGGACTAATGGGCGGTGCCACGTTAGGCGCTACCGTCGGCAGAGCAGAACCCACACTCCGAAAGTATCTCGGATTGGGGATCCTCTCTCAAGCCGGCGTTGCGATAGGACTCGCTCTCACCGTAAAACAGGAGTTTTCAGCATTAGGAGATGCCGGTGCCTATCTCGGAACGACTGTTATCACTACCATTACCGCAACCAGCATCGTATTTGAACTAATCGGCCCCATTACCGCAAAAATCGGGCTTAAAAAAGCGGGAGAAATCAATCAGGAGCAGGCGCAGTAGTCTTTTCCGTCTTTGAATTCTCAGGCGGTCGAAATTTGAAGTTTATGCCGGTGTTTATCCTCGTTGCGGTATTGATCCAGTATGGAGGTCCGATTGCAAGGTCCTGCTGCAGCTCGATAAACCAGCTCATCATTTGATGCACTACGACCCGAAGCCCGCCTTTTAAAAACGGGCCCATATAGAACCGTACATCCTGTACTTCCTCCGGAGTTACAAGGAATACCGGAGAGAGACCCATTCCGAGATAAAAAGTCGGTTTCTGTTTATCAAAAATAAACTGTACCCCCGCATTGATGGGAATGAAAAAATGAGGGGTTATTTCCGCCTCTTCACTCTCCTGATAAGGCCATAATGCAAAATCCGCACCGAGAAAGCCTTCCATCCCTGGTGCAATAGGAAAGTTCAAGAGGGCCCCGGTACTTAGAAATACTTCTTCGTAATTGAAAAAATCCATCCCCAGCCCAAAAGAGAAGGACGGACTCTCTTCTGAAAAGCCTACGGCCGCCACACAGAACAATATAATCAGTAGTACGAGACTCTTTTTCACAGTACTCCTCCCAAAATATTCAGAATTCATTACAATTTTAATATCGACAAATACCAATCCCGGTTGAATAGAATGAAAAATAATTGATAAAAATTCCTTATTAAAAATATTAGTTTTGTGTTATATTGTAGGCATTATGCATGTAAAACCATTTACAGATAAGAAATTGACACTTTCCAACGATGGAGAGTTGAGTATATTTTTCGTCGGAGTAGGCAGTGCCTTTTCTAAGCGGCACTATCAGACTAACTGTATTGTAATCAAGGGCGAAGACCATTTTATGATCGACTGCGGGACCAAAACACCGCAGGCACTATACGAGCTGGGTCTCCAGGTAACTGATATAAAAAAGTTTCTCATAACCCACTCCCACGCCGATCATATCGGCGGGCTCGAAGAGGTTATGTTGCTCGGCAGGTATGCCGCAAGGAGAAAACCGACGATCATCATCAACAAGACCTATCAGCAGCTTCTCTGGGACATGTCGCTGCGGGGGGGCTCTGCTTTCAACGAAGAAGAGGCGGGTGTAATCCTCGATTTCGGCGACCTGTGGAATATCGAGCGGCCGAAATGGCTCGAAGGATACCCCCGGGAAACGCTGGAAGCAAATATCGGCAATATCAACGTAAAAATGTTCCGTACAAAGCATATCCCTGACAAACCGAACAGCTGGCAGAACTCATTTTGGAGCTGCGGGGTGATCATCGACAATAGGGTTATGTTTACCAGTGATACCCGTTATGATCCCGAATTAATCAAAAATTATATGGCCATTTTTGACTTCGAAGCGATCTTTCACGACTGTCAGTTTTTCACCGGCGGGGTACATGCCGGCATCGAAGAGATCAAACAGCTTCCTTCAGAGGCGAAAGAGATGATGCTTCTCACCCACTATGGGGACAATTGGGAAGAGTATGAACAGAAAGTCAAAGAGTACGGATTTCACAGCCTTGCCCGTCAGTGGGAGTTTTATAATTTCGACAAAACATAAATCGAAGGACCGACCCGCCGCATAACCAGGGGAAACTCCTCTTTCAAAAGCCATCTCGACTCTCCATCACACTGGATAGGCAAGCTGCAGGTCCCATTGATCCTAAGAGAATCGGCGTGGAATAGATCCACCTCCGGAAGGCCGTTATGTGCCCCCCAATAGAAGAGTTTTTTCACCCGAAACTTACGGGGCAGCGTCATCGGTTTAAGTGTACAAACATTCTCTTCTCCGGGAAGTATCCGTTTTCCCCCGCCGTAGTTTCTGTTTCCGGTCACACCGAAGGCAACGAGAAGATACTCACCCTGTTTGGGCTCCATCTTTTCTATTTCGATTTCCATACCCAGAGAATCGATCCGGCGTTCATAAAAGAGGGCCGCTACATCGACCATGAGGGTGTAAAATGATCCGGGTATGACTTTTTTTAATCTGTTGGACAGCTCTGTTATGTATCCGTCAACGCCGATACTGGCTATGTTGAATGCATAGAGCGGATCACTACCGCTCGGTTCGACCACAACATAGCCGATCCGTTTTCTGCTGTTCGGACCGAGAAGAAGACGCCACGCTTGATCGAGAGTAGGCGCATCCAAACCGTCATTTCCAGTGCCCAAAGGCAGCCTGAAAAGAGTAAACCGTTCCCGGATGTGTTCAGGCGCTTCAGCGACAGCCTGGGCCGCTTCAGCAGCTGTTCCGTCCCCCCCGGCAGTTATAACGAGAAACTCTTTTCCGCCGCGGGCCGCCTCGTTACTCTTGACCAATTCTTCGGTTTTTTTCAGGGCATCCCCGGTAGAACCGGTAATAAACACGTGATACTCGAAAAATTGCCGCGGCTTTTCTCCGGCTTCCAATTGTTTGAACACTACACTATCGCGTACTTCCCGATCACGGACTGCCCGGTCGCGGACAGCGGACAGATTTTCGAGAAGACGAAGAAAATAGCTTTTTCTACGGAATCCTCCTGCGGCAGGATTAATAATGAGATTGACAATAAGATTCTGTTTGTTCAATTGGGGAGAACAGGCTATGAGATCACAAATAAAAGCTGCAAATGATTCGAACTCCGGCATAGCCGACTATTTGAGAAGACCGTCAATGATGAGCTCTACTGCCTCCTCCTCGTCCAAACCGCGGGACATCAGAGTCTGCAACTGTTTTGAATCAACCGCACCGATAGCCGCTTCATGGGTCACGTGCGCTTGAGGATCATTTACCTGGACAATCGGAACTGCTCTGGCCACCCCGTTCCCCTGCACGATTTCCTTGCAGTCCACGTGGCCTCGAGCATGCGGGGCTTCAGCCCGCAGGTCGTTGTATATCTCGGCATAGGCGTTGTCCCTGAGTGCTATGTGAGATATGAGCACGCCGGTCGCGTATTCACCGGAGAGGACTGCGGTCTCCCGTATATTGATGCGGTCGTCTTCTCTACCGCTTATCCGTGCTTTCATCTCCAGCGTGCTGTAGGCTTTCGCCTCGGTTTCATAATCGATGTCTATAAGCCCCACCCGTCCTTTCAGGAGTTCAAACTCCGTAGAAAAATAGGCGTGTTCATGGAGAACGATCTTTGCTTTAGGAACTACTTTAAGCCCCCCGTGTTCACCGTGGACATGACGCTCGAAATAAGCGTATCGTCCGTTCGGCTGTACTTCGATATGTGCATCCATCAAATGCTGAACATCGACAGCATTAGGGAAGGTGCAGTGGGCAAGGAAATCCGCATCCGCATCCTCTTCGATCAGCACATTCAGATTTATTTTCTGTATTCCGTCTTCAGGTATCATGCCGAAACAGAGATGGACCGGATTGTCCAGTTTATAGCCGCGTTCGACCCTTAGATTTGCATCGATCCCTTCACTCTTTTCATCGACATCAATCGTAAGACCTTTGACGAGTGTGGAACCGAGGACTTTATTGCCGTGGATCTCTACATGGGCCGTATTCTCTCCGAAATGTTTATGCATGTTGATTGATGAAAGGAGCTCGTCTATTAGTGCCTGATTACTCATGCGCTGACCTCACTTAGTTCAGGATCATTTTTATGGGTACACGGTATACATTTACCCTCGAAATAAGCTCTCAGTTTATCTGCCGTTCCCTTGTCCACCAGATGACCGTGACAGAGGAGAAATCCGTGATCTGCCTGTTTGAGTACTTCAGCACTGTGTGTAATCAGGATAACGGTAGTGCCTTTCTCTTTCAGTTTATGAATGACTTCGAAAATATAATTGACCGCTTCGATGTCGACGCCGGAATCAGGTTCATCCATCAAAACGATCTTCGGATCCATCGTAATAATGGAGGCAAGCTCGATTCTCTTCCGCTCGCCTCCGCTCAAAGTTTTATCGACTGCTCTTTTCCGGTATCTGTCCGGATCAAGACCTACCATTTCCAGGGTCTCGTCGATTAATTTCCCGTTTGTGTCACCCTCCGTGCGGTTACGGGCGGCGGTTTCGATAAACTGGGAGACTGTAATTCCCGCAAACCGGGCCGGTTCCTGCCAGGCGAGGGTTATCCCTTTTTTCGCGCGTTCACTGATCGATAATTCTTTTATTGATTTCCCTTCTAACAGAATATCACCGCTATGCTTTTTATAGCCCTCTAAACCCATGATGGTGTGGGCCAGGGTGGATTTACCGGCCCCGTTTGGTCCCACAATCGCATGAATATGACCCTGCCAAAAATCAATGGTAAGATCGGTCAATATATTATTTTCTTCAAAAGAAAGTGATACATCTTTTACTTCTAAGATTCCCATAGGTTACCCCCTTTTAGGATTTCCATTTTAATACCGAAGGATCGTAATCTTCGGGCGGAAGATACCCCAGCAGTTCGATACAAGTGGCCGCTAACGAACTGATACCCAACCCTTCCTGCAATGTTTGCTCATATTCTCCTTCATACCCGGGATCGATGATAATGCATGGTACCGGGTTGAGGGAGTGCGAAGTCTTAGCCTGAGGGGTCCCGTCGGCCTTGAGCAGCACTTCTCCGGTTTTCTTGTTGTGCTGATACATATCATCCGAATTGCCATGATCGGCTGATACGATCATGATCCCGCCTGCTTTCAGTACCGCTTTGAGCAGTCTTCCGAGGCCCAGGTCGAGTGCTTCCATCGCGCAGAGGACCGCCTGATATATCCCGGTGTGCCCTACCATATCACCATTCGGATAATTGAGCCGGATAAAATCGTATTCACCCTTCTCGATCTCCTCGATTACTCTGTCCGTTATTTCGGCACTCTTCATCCAGGGACGCTCTTCGAACGGTACAATGTCGGAAGTAATTTCGATATACTCCTCGAGTTCATCACTGAACTTCCCGGTGCGGTTCCCGTTAAAAAAGTAGGTCACATGGCCGTACTTTTGTGTTTCACTTATGGCAAGCTGTTTTACGCCGGTAGATACTAAATACTCGCCCATCGTTCTGCTTATCGAAGGCGGAGCCACGAGATACTGCTTCGGGACCTTTAAATCCCCGTCATACTCCATCATGCCCGCGTATTCGACTTTCGGCCGTCTCTTTCTGTCAAACTTGTCGAAATTATCCTCTTCAAAAGCAGCGGTAATTTCTAAAGCTCTGTCGCCGCGAAAATTAAAAAAGATTACGCTGTCACCGTCTTCGATGGTCCCAACCGGCTTTCCGTCCTCCGCAATCACAAACGGGGGGAGGTCTTGGTCGATTTTTTCGGTCTCATTTCTCAGTGTTTCCACCGCTTCGTGCGCGGAAGCAAAGTGCCGACCTTCTCCTAAGACATGGGTCTCCCAACCCCGTTTGACCATATTCCAATTGGCCCCGTAACGGTCCATGGTAATGACCATGCGTCCGCCTCCGGATGCAATCCGAAAATCAACACTGCCGCCGTTAAGGCCCGATAGGTACTCTTCGAACGGGTCGATATACTCTAAAGCGGATGTTTCCTCCACATCCCTGCCGTCTAAGAGGGTGTGGACCCGGGCCCGCTCTACACCTTCAGCTTTTGCCTTCTCGAGCATGGCCTTGAGATGGTCGAGATGGCTGTGCACATTGCCGTCCGAGAAAAGACCGATAAAATGAAGGGTGCTTCCGTTGATTTTCACATTTTTTATCAGTTTTTTCCACACCTCGCCATCGAATATCGCCCCGTCATCAATTGCCTTGAAAACCCGCTTTGCTCCCTGTGCGTACACTCTTCCGCATCCGATAGCGTTATGCCCTACTTCACTATTTCCCATGTCCCCGTCATCAGGAAGTCCCACGGCCGTACCGTGCGCTTTAAGCTTTGTATTCGGATATTTTTTTTGAAGTGCGTCCAAGGTTTTGGTGTACGCGGCGGCCACACCGTCGCCTTCCTTATATTTACCATACCCGACGCCGTCCATGATGACTAACACCACCGGGCCTGTTCTCTTGTTCATTCGCTTGTTCACCTGTAAAGCTTCTACCATAGCTGTCCTCGTAAGCAGTTTTACACTAATGATACTGAAATCAATACATAAAGGAAAGAGTTTATTTTTTTGAATAACTTCGAACTAGCAGAGCTATGAAAGCTCAAAAAACTGCAATTTATGTGTGAAAAAAATAATTGTTTGAGCTATACTGGTAGATATAGAAAACACAAACAAGAAATACATGTCATGGAGGAAAATATGAGAAAACGGATAATAGTCGGCTCCCTGGTCCTCATCGGGGCACTTACATTGGTATTCAGCATGGGAGGCTGTGATCTGTTCAACTACTTGAATTCCCCGCAGGGGTATGTCATTGACGGGACTACCGGCGAAGGGGTTAAGAACGTTACGGTACAACTGATCCCTCGGGAGATGGTCCCTCCGGATGAACTCTCCGATACTGAAAAAGACGATTTTGAAAGTTC
>CAZKZZ010000183.1:0-6870 GCA_964557375.1 uncultured Spirochaetales bacterium
CTCCTATATAACCAAAAAATTACTATATTTCCGTCACTGACAAGTTGTATCACGGCTTCAGCCTTTCCAAAAGCGAGCTCTCTCTCAGCCAGGGAAGATGTGCTGCAAAATCTGCCGGCAATGTGCCCTCATCACTTGCTATACCTGGGTCCGCTCCATGATCGAGGTACCACTCAATAATCTTCTCCGATCGAATTCGTACGTACGCTTCACGGTCCGAGAGGTGTGTTGTCCCCGGCTTCCACGATGAAGGCCCCATTGAAAGAATACACAAAAACAGAGGAGTATATCCGCCTTTTTCAGTTGTTTGGTTTATGTCTACTCCTTCTGTCAGGACCGTATCCAACGTTTTGAGGATATACTGTACATCTTCCGTATCCCCGTGCCACGCCGGCATCCAGCTTGCAGCATGCAGTACGTTCCACCCCCAGGTATCAGTGTGGTGGGGTGAAACACCCAGCTCGATAAACCGGGCGATATTATCATAACGCAGTTTCGGATTGATATTTCGTGCAGCTGCGTGCAGCACATTCTGCCCGGCATAATAACCGCCGGCTTCGACGATATGATCTAAGGTGCCACCATTGTTGAGGGCAAACTGAAGCGGAGCAGCCGAATAAGGGTTTAGAGCAGCGTTGTACACCACATTCTCTCCGTCTCTTCGGTCTGTGAGGATATCACCACCCTGATCAATCAGCATTTTAAGGAGCTCCGTATCCGCGACATCGGCAAAAGCAGCTACAAAACCGACCTCCCCGAGAGTCGAAGCCGATAATCGAGCACCACCTTCTCTGATAAGCAGTTTGGGGATGTGAGCGTTTGGATTGTGAAGTGATCTCGTGAATACCGTCCATCCGAGATTGTCGTCGTATCCGTCCTTCGCATTCGGGTCATAACCTTTTTTTAAAAATAACCGGATAACTTCCGGGTCTTGATTGAACTCTACAGCGTATGAGAATTGTTTCGCTTCTTCCCGGGGGTCATCTAATTCGGGAGGAAACCCAGCTCCGCGGTTTATCAAATAGTCGATTAGCTCGTACGGCTGATCATGTTTTATCGCTTCCGTAAGGGGAGATGTTTTTCGGTCTCCGTACGAACCGGTACCGAAACTCGCGTCGATAGTTCCGCCTAAACCAATCAGTTCATCGAGAACAACCTCATCACCGAACCCCGCGGCAAGTGTGACCGGTACTGCATTTGTTTGTCCGTAGCGGAGCGGAAGAGGCCGGTTCGGTTTTGTGATGTTGTGATACTGTAAGTCGGCACCGTAGGAGACGAGGAGATCATACACAGCAGTATAGAGGTTGTTTTCACGCGGACCGTTTTTATAATACCGGGAGTACAGCAAAGCGTTTCGGTGTCTGGTCAAGAACAGCCAAAACGGTGTTAATCCACTTTTATTGACAGCATTGGGGTCTGCGCCCGCTTCCAACAGAGAGGCTACGAGGGGAAACGCTGTGTGATCGGTTCGTAGAAGAACGTGAAGAGAGGTTTCTCCCTCATTATTAACAGCGGAAACATCTGTCCCGGACTCGATAAGGAGAGCTGCAATCTCGGCCCGCTCGTCAGGACCCTGCATCAGATCAACTCTGCGCAGTGTCTCGTCAATGCGGTATTCTTCCGGAATGGGACGTAGTTTTTCCTTAATAAACAGTTCGATCCCGACTACCTTGTCATCTCGATACACTTCTGTAAGCGAATACTCTGTTCCGTGCTGCTTAGCAATTTCTGCATTTATATCCGGGAGGGTTATAAAACCGGACCGTTCACTGCAGAGGATGTGCAAAAGAGTGCTGCCTGCCGGATCAGTAATCGATGCATCTGCTCCGGCGGAAAGGAGTGTTTCAACTACCTCAGGGGGACGCGCATTGACAATAGCCGCATAGAGCGGAGAACGGCTGTAAAAATCGGGCTGGTGATCGGTAGTAAACGGTTTATACCCATTGAGAACAATCCCGGGAGTAGCTTTTAGCAGGTCGGCGACCATCTCAGGAGTACCGGTATTTAAAATCAGCGGTACTACATGAGCGTAGCCGCTTCGATTGAAGGTTTTCCAATAGAGATTCGGATCACTGTTCCCCATCTGATCGCCTTTTCCCTCGCCGAACCAGTCCATGTCAACTTCGAATTCAACACCTCTTTTCCGAATGATAAGCGTTACATCCTCTAAGTCGATTGCAGTCCCCTGCTCCAGGCTGTCGTTGGAGATAGTATGGATAAGCGGTTCTTTCCCCTCTTGATATATCTTGAGTGCTACTGAGTTTTCCGCAGCATTCTCAGATAACGATTTTCTACTTGAAGGTGCTCCGCTGCAGCACAAAAGCGGCACAACAAGTGCTGTTACCATGAACACGTATACCAGTCTAATCGCAACTATTCGTCTCATGCGGTCCATCCTCCTTTTACCCTGTAACAGAAATCCGGGAAGGGGACAATCCTGCCAGTTCAGCGAACTCACTGCACAGGTGAGATTGATCGTAATAGCCAAGTGAGAGCGAGAGGTCTGCCAGGTCCGGATTGCCGGCCTGCGTTTCCAGCAGTTCCAATGCCCGGTTAAACCGTACTACCCGCATGTAGAATTTGACCGAAACCCCGAGCCAGCGGTCGAACTCCCGCTGAAGCTGACGGGCAGTTATCCCGATATCATCACACAGTTCTCCAACCCGTGTATTCCCATCCGTCAACTCGATACGCGTTACTGCCCGTTTTAAATAGGGAGGGGGCACAATACAACCCGAACTGAGCAGTGTCACAAAAAGATCTTCGATTATTGCTATCCTGTCCGAGACCGAAAGGGAGGTACGGCAGAGAGAATCCCTCATCCGGGAGACACCCGGAATTAACGAGAAAACATCCACAAATCCGTCCTTTGCCATCTCCGCATGTTTTCCGAACAGTGATCTGAATCCAAGCGGTTTGAGCTGGACAGAAATGTAATCAATGGGTCCTGAGGGAAAGAGCGTCACAGGTCTTGTCCGCAAACCGGTACAAAAATCACTGTTTAGGGAACATTCGGTACCACTACTGTTTCGGACTACTGTACCGCTATCAAAGCTGAAGATAAGATTGAATCCCGGGTCGGGAGGCAGCAGATACGGCGCGGGATTGATTCCGCTTGTAACCGTCCAGATTGATGCGATATAGTCGGACAAAATTCTATTAACCGGCGAGAAAACGGCAGCCTGATCCACATTAAAAATAATAGTCGATTACAGGTTTTTTGCATAGTTTTTTTTAGCAGAATATCAATAGAGGCTCTTTCAAAATTAAGACTAATTTTGAAAGAGCTACCTTAATATAATGTCGCATTTTTCCAATACCGAAGTTTATGGAAGGTGGTATTTTAAGTATCCAATCCCGGCACAAAAACCATCGGCAAGGAGAACAAAAAATGACTTCAGAATCTTTAGAAAAAAAAGCACAGGAATATCTAACAACACTCTGTGGAATAGAACCGAACCGCCGTACCGGCTCTTCCGGCAACCGGGAAGCAACCCGTTTCTTTGCACAAACAATCGGGCTGTTCGGCTACAGTGCGGATACAACCCCGTTTGATTGTCTCGATTATTCAGCCGGCGGGGCATCGCTTACCTGCGGGGAGCAGCAGTTTACAGTGTATCAAAGCCCTTATTCGCTCCCCTGTGATGTTACGGCCCCTGTCGTACCGGTCTCCACTGCAGAAGAGCTCGAGTCCGCCCGGTGTACAGACTGTATCCTGCTCCTACAGGGGGAGATATGCCGTGAACAGCTTATGCCGAAAAACTTTCCATTTTACAACCCGGAAGAACACAAACGGATCTATGCTATGCTCGAAGCTGAACGACCGGCTGCCGTACTGACGGCTACAGGCAGAAACCCGGAGTTAGTCGGCGCGCTCTACCCGTATCCGCTCATAAATGACGGAGATTTTGAAATTCCGACCGCGTATTGCACCGATTTCGTGGGAAAAAAGATCATGCAAAGTGGTGCAGAGCATTTTCGGTTAACCATTAATGCGGAACGTATTCCCGCAACCGCCTCGAATGTAATCGCCTTAAAAAACCCCGGAGCTGAGAAGAAGGTAGTGGTCACCGCCCATATCGATGCCTACGAAGAGAGCCCGGGGGCCACAGATAATGCTACCGGGACTGCCGTGCTGCTCCTTCTCGCCGAACTCCTCTCGGATTACAGAGGCCCTTTAGAAATAGAAATAGCAGCGTTCAACGGAGAAGACCACTACAGTGCGGCCGGTGAACTGGATTATCTAAAACGATACGGAAGCGATCTGGAGCGAACACTGCTTGTCATCAATATCGATGATATCGGCTATGTAGAGGGGAAATCAGCCTATTCCTTCTACGAATGCCCTCAAAAAATCGAACAAGCGGGTCGGGAGATTTTTACCCGCTGCCCCGGCATTACGGAAGGGGAACGGTGGTATAACGGAGACCACATGGTCTTTGTTCAGAAGGGGGTCCCCGCAGCGGCTTTTGCGGCTGAATACATGCCGGCACTTATGCGGGAATATACCCATACATCCCGGGACACTCCCGACATCGTCGACTGTAAAAAAGTTGTCGAGGTTGCCCGGGCCTTAGAACAGTTTATCAGAGACTTATACTGACGGGATCTTTTACAGCTGCGGTTCGTCCCTGTGTACCGTCTCCGGCGAAAACGCAGGCAGACATACCGCGATATATTCAGCACCCTCTTCACCGGGGGTGCTGTATCGCACCCATTCTCCCGCATTCAAGACCACAGCCTCGCCTGCCCGAATTTCAGCTGTCCGGATCCCGTCACCATCACGCGTTTCGACGATCAGCCTCCCCTGTAGAACGACCGTGTATTCGTCAAACTCCGGGGTCTGCCCGGGTTCCTGCCACCCCGGAGGGCTTTTCATCCTGGCAATGCTTACCGAACTCGATCCTGTATTTACATTCCCGATATACTCTTCGATAATCTTCGGTTTGTTTCCAGCAGCCTCTACTACAGACGGTTTTTCTATTTTTTTCATGACCATTCTTCCTTTAAAAGATTATTTTCGGACGGCCCCGTTGCAATAAATGTCAAGTTTCCTTATGATTCTGCTAACCTATGAAAACTACAGGATTTCAAGAAAAAATTGAAGAGGTCGGCTCAGCACCCCTGCACTCCCTCGATATCGGCACGTTTCAAGTCAACCTCGGACTCCGCTGCAACCAGGCATGCCAACACTGCCATCATGAAGCAGGACCTGAGAGAACCGAAATGATGTCCAGGGCAACCATGGACCAGGTCGTCCGAAAGGCAAAGGCCCACAACATTAAAACAATTGATATCACCGGCGGTGCACCGGAGCTCCATGCGAATATAAGAGATTTTATACGCGAGCTCAATGCGGGCGGTCATCACCTTATGGTACGGACAAATCTCTCCGCGCTTCTCGAAAAAGGGAGCGAAGACCTGCCGGAGTTTTACCAACAGCACGGCGTCGAACTGATAGCCTCTCTTCCCTGCTATGAAAAAGACGAAGTAGACTGCATCCGGGGCGATGGGGTTTTCGACCAGAGCATTACCGCTTTGAAACTGCTCAATTCTTACGGCTATGGTACGGAACCCGGACTGGTCCTGGACCTGGTGTATAATCCCATGGGGGCTTTTCTCCCTCCGTCTCAGGCTGCTCTCAAGGAGGATTACACCCGGATCCTTTATGATAATTTCGGGATCAGGTTTACCGATCTTTTTACTATTTCGAATATGCCTATAGGAAGATTTTTGGACACTCTCTCAGCACAGAATAAGAAAGATGAATACATGGATTTATTAAAAAATTCATTCAATCCTTCGACTGTTGAGAATCTCATGTGCCGTTTTCAGATAAGTATTGGGTGGGACGGAACGTTGTACGACTGCGACTTTAATCAAGCTATTGGGCTTCCTACCGTAGCGGGATTTCCGAGCACCATTAACGACGTAGATAGCGCCCATCTGCTCAAAAGAGAGATCGCAACCGATGAACACTGCTTCGGCTGCACTGCCGGGGCCGGATCTTCCTGCGGCGGTGCCCTCCTCGAATAGAAAGAAAGGCACTCCAGCGCATGCCTGATAACTGCCTTATCATCATGGTCAAATGTCCCCGTCAGGGAGAAGTTAAAAAACGGCTGTCCCGGGTGATAGGTGAAGCACATGCAGCCGAGATTTACCACAGATGCGTCATAGACCTAATCGACGGGCTCGAACCCCTGACTTCCGGACCGGACATCGACCTTTTCATCGGCTATCATCCGCCCCGTGACCCTGAATGTATAGACACCTGGCTCGGAAGATCGAGAAGGAAAATCCCCCAAAGGGGGAATGATCTCGGAGAGAAGCAGGCGCTGCTGCTGCAAGCGGGCTTTGATTTAGGCTATTCCTCTGTCTGTGTCATGGCAAGTGATCTGCCCGACCTGCCGGCGGAAAGGGTCTTTACCGCGTTCGAGAAACTGGGCCGGTATGACTGTGTCATCGGCCCTTCACAAGACGGCGGATATTTCCTGATTGGATTTTCAAGAAGGTCTTTCAAAGACATACTTTTCAATGATATGAAATGGAGCCATCCCGGAGTAACAGGCGAGATGATAAAACGGCTTAAACGGTCCGATATGACCTGGAGTGCAACAAAACCGTGGCCCGATATCGATACCGCAGAAGACCTTCGGTCACTCATTATCAGGCATAAGGAGAAAAAAGAAAGCCCGGCGGTAAGAACGCTGGCTTTCTTGAGGGAGCATGACCTGCCGTGAGTGATGAGAAATCCATATCCGTAATTATCCCGGTCTTCCGCGAAGGAAAAACAATCAACAAGCTTCTTCACCACCTCTCCTCGTTACCCGGTGTCCATACCGTCGAGATAATCGTTGTAGACGGGGATCC
>CAZKZZ010000184.1:0-6775 GCA_964557375.1 uncultured Spirochaetales bacterium
GTTGTTTAATAGCTGATGGTGATCGTTTCCTCTTCCGTCTCGTGGGTCAGTTTAACGGAGAGAGTTTCCGCTGCCTGGTTGTATATCCAGCCCAACGGGTACCGTTCAAAAGCAGGATCACTCCTCCAGGGTATACCGCGCATTTGAAGCTGGGTAAACGGTTCGACCCCCTGCAGAATCATGTGATGTGTCTCTTCTGCCGGGAAGGTAAAGGAAAGGGTAAGCCCGTCCTGTTCGGCGTTAATCGCGGTAAAATCCGCGATTGTCCAGATCCAGCTGCCTGGACCGAGCTCATCAAAAAGTGAGATTTCGTGCGGATAAAACCTGTTTTCTATCAGGACCGGATAGATATCCTCGGGGAGAACGGTCTGATCGAATGCTTGTACGATACCGTTTTCATCCGCGAGATTTAACGAAGATCGCAGCAGCTCCTGTCCGATGAAGATGACGGGCGTACTACCATCATTGTTCCCTTTAATGATCAGATGTTTTCCCGTTTCAATAGAGAGGGGTACATCGAAAGATCCGCCGCGATTACGTACGAACAGCCCGTCACTGTTTCTCCGGATGTGGGCCAATAATTTTTCTTGAGCCGATAATGCAAGCGGTTCGAGAATTCGGTCTGCTTCGGCTATTCCTTCGATCCGCTGATTATACATCTTGATGAGGCCCAAGCATTGCTCAGGGGGCAGTTCAGTCGGATCGAGCGACTCTGTAAAGCGGAGTACCTCCTGTACTAATGAAAATGGACCGTGGCCGATGATAAACCGGAGCAGATTGTCTCTGGTTATGAGAGCGGGGTCTTCATCTCGAAGCAGTTCTTCAATTGCCTGGATCTCACGCGAGTCGCGCTGCTGCAGGGTAGAAACATGGCGGGGGAGATTGCCGAGAAACGGGGCGGTGAGAAAGGTCAGCTGCTGCTCATTTCTCTCTACAGAACTCCGGATGAGTGTGAGCACCGCGTCATACTCGTCTCTGGACAGCGCCTCAGCTAGAAAAGCAGCCGCAGTCTTCTCCCGGAACCTGACCGTTCCTTCACCGTCGGACCATCCCCCCTCTGCCGCGGTGTATCTGCTGCTCCATCCGGAATAAGCGTTGTTTACAAATGAATCGAGAGCGGCCCGGTACTGTTCCGCGGTTTCCTCGAATGAATTCCCCCGTGCGAACCAGTACGCATACGGATTTATCTCACTGTTTTGCGGTTGTTCAATGATAACTCGAGAGAAATCGGCATTCTCCCTATTCAGGATAAGCTGTGATTTTTCAGTATCGATCCGGGATGCGGGTGATACGGAGAGAAATGTTTTTTCATCCTCCGCGGTGTCAATAATTAAAAGGGGCAGTTGAGAGGGTTGTTCTCTGCTGCTCCCCTCTTCTAGGGAATACGGAATGCGGATAGCTTTTATATTGCCCGCATCCCCCGTTTGTTCCGGTGCGATGGTTATTCGCTTTTCCGGTCCTCCCCTGTTGAAGAATCGAAGAGAAATACCCCCTTGAAAGGATATTGAAAAGCCTTCGTCTCCGAGCTCATATGCGCTGAGAGACAGAGGCCGCATTGTATTGTTATCGGTGACTGCCTCTATTCCCTGCTCCTCATTGAAAGCAAATTGGACGCCTCCACCGGAAATTACGGCGGAAGATAAACCGCCCTTTCCTCTGCCGGTTGATGAGGTAGTCCAAGAGAAGGTAATCTCTCCGTACTCTTCGGTAAATGTCTGATTTCCTGCAAAATGGAGATATAGAAATATTCCGATGACACACACGTAGAGTATGGGGATAAGAAAGTACTTTTTTTCTATCTGGATTTTCATTTCCGCAGATTGTACCAATGGCTTAGTAAAAATGCAACCTTGTCCATTTTGTTCTCTATTATTATACTGTCACGAATAAAGGGACATCTAAAAAGGGAGACTCATGAGACGCTATTTATATCTGGTTCTTACTGTATTTTTTCTCATCAGTTGCGCTACGACTGAAAAGGAGCAGCCGGCGGAGACGGAGCTGCCCTCAAAGGAAGCTGAAGAGAAAGAGCGGAAGCAGCCTAAAGTCGAAGAGAGTGAGCAGGAGAAAGAAGCGAAGCTCATGACAAGAATAGAAGAAGAAGTGGCGCTGGGTAATACAAAGAAAGCTCTGCGTCTATTCGAAGAGAGCCGGACAACGGAACCGTCGATTCCGGAGGACAAGTTTCTCTACGCCTTGCTTCTTCTCTCCGACGGACAGATGGACGCGGCAGAGAAACAACTCAATAGCGTTCTTCAGGATGATCCCGGGCATGTCGAAGCTCTATTCAATCTGGCCCTCATTGACGGAGTGCGGGGAGACACCAAAGAGCAGAAAAAAAAGCTCGAGGAGGTCATTGAGAAGGACCCGGACAGCGTTGAAGCCAGAGCTGCAATGGCGGAGGTGATGCTTTCTGAGAGAAAATATAAACGTGCAGGCGCTTTGTTCTCGGAAGTTTTAGAAGAAGAACCGGAAAACTCTCAGGTGTTGAGCGGATATGCAAAAGTACTGCTCAGGCAGGATAAACCGGAAAAAGCGCTCGAACTCCTCAACAGAGCCGCAGAGGCTGATCCTCAAAATATGTTCGTCTACATTGACAGGGGCAGTGCAAAGCTCGCTTTAGAGGATCTCCGCGGAGCCGAGGAAGATCTTACTAAAGCAATAGCGTTGAACCCCGCCTACTATTGGAACTATGTCGACCGGGGAAGGATCCGTTTTCATATGGGAGAGAACAAAGCTGCTGTGGAAGATTTTACAAGGGCCATCGAGCTGAACCCCGACCTTTTCTATCCCTATGTTTATCGTGCCGGTTTGCTCGATGATTTAGGCAAGGATGAACAGGCCCTCGCTGATTATGAAGAGGTTGTAGAACGAAAACATGATTATTTCTTTGCGTACGAGCCAATGGGAAAACTGTACTATTTGGAAAAAGAATGGAAAGAGGCACACCGATATTTCCACAAAGCGTATGAATTTCAGAAAGAACAGTACCATTATCTGCTCTTAGCCGCACTCAGTCTAAAGAAAACAGGAGACGAAAAAGCTGTTCATGAGTATATTGAAGAGGTTATAGGGAACATTCCCCGCGATAGTCTGTACTATCATGTGGCACGGACATTTTCTGAAAAAGGATATGACCGAAGAGCGCTCAATCTCGTCGAGAAAAGTGCTGATAAGCATTTGAAAGCGCAGACGCTCTTTTTTCTGGCCTCTTATTATTTGGAAGAGGACAAAACTACTCTTGCTCAGACCTATTTGTTTGAAGCTCTTGATGGTTTGTATTCGACCGATGTGGAAAAAGAACTCGCTGAATGGGAATTAAACAAGATGACGGGAGAAAATATCGAATGAACGATGTCAATACAAGCGAGAATATCGAACGGATTACGCTCGAGAACAAAGAGATTATTCTCGTAGGAACGGCCCATGTATCGAAGGAAAGTGTCGAAGAGGTCCGAAGGGTCATAGAAGAAGAGCACCCCGACCGGGTGTGTGTAGAAATCGATAAGACCAGATATACCGCGATTACTGAAGGACAAAACTGGAAGAGTCTCAATATTTATCAGGTGCTCCGGGAGCGGAAAGGGTTTCTCATGATCGCGAACTTAGTACTTTCCGCTTTTCAAAAACGGATCGGGGCGGATATGGGAATCAAACCCGGAGAAGAGATGAAACAGGCCATCGAGGTAGCTGACGAGCTCAATATTCCCTTTTCCTTCTGCGACCGTGAACTGCAGGTTACTCTCCGCAGGGCATGGGCAAATTCCAACTTTTGGAACAAGAACAAGATGCTCGCAGCCCTTTTCGGTTCAATTTTTTCAAAAGAAAAAATAACCGAAGAAGAACTGGAAAACCTCAAAAAGAAGAGTGCACTTCAGGATATGATGGAAGAACTGGCCAAGTACCTTCCTTCGGTCAAAGAGGTGCTTATCGATGAGCGGGACCAATACCTGGCAACAAAGATATTTACGAGCGCCGGAGAAAAGGTGGTGGCGGTTGTCGGGGCCGGTCACATGGCAGGTATAATCAATTGGCTCGAGAAGCTCGATCAGAAAACGGTTTCCGAGGACCTCACAGCCATCGAGGAAGTGCCTCCCCGCGGAAAAATAACGAAGGTACTTCCCTATCTGATCCCTGCCGCAGTAGCCGCCCTCATTATAGCGGGATTTTTCAGGTCGGGCTGGGAAGAGGCGCTCTCCATGCTTTGGGTCTGGATCCTGGTAAACGGATCACTATCCGCTATCGGTGCGTTGATAGCGCTTGCTCATCCGCTTACCATCGTTATTTCTTTTGCGGCCGCCCCTATTACTTCCATGAACCCTACGATCGGGGTAGGCATTGTCACGGGACTCATCGAAGCTGTGGTGCGCAAACCGAGGGTAGAAGATTTTGAAAACCTGCATGAGGATATCCAATCGTTTAAGGGATTTTACCGGAACCGGTTTACCCACATTCTTCTCGTTTTTCTCTTCTCGACGATCGGCAGTGCAGTGGGTACCTTTATCGGAATTCCCTACCTGTCAGCTCTGTTGGTTTAACTTCCAATCCAGCTCCATCTGCAGAGAGGAGTGGATAAAATCCTGCAGGGTATGCCGGACCGTCTCGGACATATTCCGGTCGAACATCACCACGAACAGCCGTTTCCTCTCATCGAGCTTCCGCTGTTGAAATACTTCGCCTTTTAGATTGAACGTCCGGTCCCCGAGTCTGAGTTCTAAGTTGGATATACGTTCATTGACCTTCAGTGCCGTCTCTTTTTCGAACGCACAGGACATGCCCACGGAACTGATATCATGTACCGTTCCGGAGATTGTTCCGCCGTCTATCGTAAACTGAAAAGAAGCATCGGCCTCTCCAACCGAACCGAACCGAACGTACCGCCGCTGGCCCCGGGCCTGCTGGTTTTCGAGAATATTCCGGAGATGATCTGAGATAATACCGGGTTCCTGTTCTTGATCGATAAAAAAGATTTTCTGTTCTCCGGTTTTCTCCCCGCTTCCGTGAATCCATTTTTCGGGAAAGGGCTCTTTTAAGACCGAAAACAGTTCTTTTACAGTGAAAAAGATTATGGATGATTCTCCTTCAATCAGGGGAAGAAGGCTCTCGGCAATAAAGTCTCCCCATTTTTTGAGGGTGAGGCCGAAATGGGGGTCAATGATCAAAATACACTGTTTGCACTGTTTCAAATAGGGGACAAACCGGTATGCGTTTTGAATGGTATACACCTCGAATTCATTGCGGACCATGAAAGTGATGAGCCCCCGATGCTGTTCGGTCTCAGGATAGAGAAAGAACACGGGTTTTCCGATATCCATACTTTAAATATAGTTGATAAACTGGTGATCGTCCATCTTATGAAAAAAGGGCCCGGATTGCCTCTTTTACCGATTTTACCGTTCTTATTTTATGCCGGGATGACTGCTCGGTACCGTCCTCACGGGCCGTCTCCTCCGGGCTCACGAAGCTCCCGAAGCCGATATCGGCCGCCGCCTTTACTCTCCGTTTCAAGTGCGGTATGGGGCGGATCTCACCGGCAAGACTCACCTCACCGGCCATGGCTGTCTTTACAGGGATGGGGATGTCGCTGCGGGCGGAGTAGAGGGCCATAGCCAGGGGGAGATCTATTCCCACCTCGGTAAGCCGTATCCCCCCGGCGACGTTTACGTAGATGTCCTGGTCCGAGAAACGGAGGCCCACGTGTTTTTCCATCACCGCTGCAATGCGGGAAACACGGGCGCTGTCGATCCGGTCCGAGAATACCCGGGAGATACTGCTTTTTGCCGGTACGGTGAGCGCCTGCAGTTCGACTAGGAGAATCCGGGAGCCTTCGTATACCGCAGCTACGGAAAGACCTGCAGGAACCGCCTCTTCCCGGTGGATCATAAAAAGCGAGGAAGGGTCGAGTACCTCGATCAGCCCCTTCGTCTGCATGGTGAAAAGCCCTATTTCATCAACCGCCCCGAACCGGTTTTTTGTGGGCCTTAAAAAGCGGACATCGCTGTCACTTCGGTCGAAATAGATTACCGTGTCCACCATATGTTCCATCACCTTCGGCCCGGCAATAAAACCTTCTTTGGTCACGTGGGCCACGAAGAAAACGGCGCACAACCTCTCCCGGACCCAGGAGATGATCTCCTGGGAACAGTACTTTATCTGGTTCACCGTACCGGGGACCGCACCCAGCTCCGGAGAATGGAGCGTCTGGACTGAATCCACAATAATGATAACAGGTTTTACCGATTCGATGACCCAGAGGACCGAATCGAGCTCCGTCTCACTGAGTACTTCCAGCTGGTCATTTTTGATACCGAGCCGCTGTGCCCGCTGTTTGAGCTGTTCCGGGGATTCTTCGCCCGAGATGTAGAGGACCCGCCCGGCGGTCCGGATACTTCCTGCAATCTGGAGCATGAGGGTCGACTTCCCGATCCCCGGTTCGCCGCCGATGAGAATGGACCCTCCTTTCATGATCCCGCCGCCTAATACCCGGTTGATCTCCCGGATACCGGTGTCGAAACGTTGGGTATCCTTCGATTCGATCGACTGTATCGGAATGGAATGGGCAGGCCCGCGGCTGCTTCCGGAATCTTTCCCTTTCGGAGAGGATTCAGTAAAACTGTTCCATTCACCGCAGTCCGGGCAGCGCCCGAGCCACTTCGGCTCGCTGTGCCCGCAGCTGCTGCATACATACACCGTCTTTGTCTTGGCCATAAGCGATTACCCTCCCGGTCCACATTATAGATATATCCGACATATTATAATACCGGCATGCACGGGC
>CAZKZZ010000185.1:0-6592 GCA_964557375.1 uncultured Spirochaetales bacterium
AAAAAACGAATACTACCATCTAAAAGTGGAATGGCTCCAAGAACAATTCGGTAAGTCACCGCTGCCTTCGATAAATAATTGGCAGGAAGAATTGGCCGGGTATAAAGGATTATCGATTGTGTATTCGAGGCAATGTCCCTGGGTTGCCCGGTTTATCGAAGAGGTAAAACCGATTATCGACGAGAAGAAACTCGATATGTCGATAACGGAATTAGCGACACCCGATCAAGCGCAACACGCTCCCTCATTATACAGTGTATTCAATCTTATTTATAACGGAAAACTGCTCGCTGACCGGTATATTTCGGCAACCAGATTTCGTAACATTATAAAAAAAGAATATAATATTAACAAATGAATGTTATGGTCGATAAAGGAGCGTGCACCATGAAACGCGGTTCCGAGTTCTCCCTTTTCCGGTACCTGCTCATTTCCATCGCCCTGACACTCCTGGTGGGGTGTCAGAGTACATATCAGAATCCCGCGGACGCCGCAAAACGATCATCGTCGAAAGACGCGGTACTCTCCGAGGAAGAGCGGGTAGAGGACCCCGCGGTCACAGCTTGCAGGGAACGGGGTATGGCTCTCCTGGAGCAGTATGCACCCGAGAGCTATCTCTTGGTTACGTACTATTACCAAACAGAACGAAAAGCCATTACATCGGGTTATTTCTTACCGACCCGGAAGTTCGATCCATTTTATGAATATGCGAATTTCAAGGATAATGCTTCAGTGATTAAAGAGCTGAACACTGTGGCGCATGAGACATCACATGCCCTGCAAGATCCGCTCGGCTACTTTTTAGCCTGGGACTTGAAAAGAAAAGGAAGTATTCCAAAGGGAACGGCCTATTACCTTGGACCGGATCAGCAATTGCTTGTACTGTATACTGACAATTTCCCCGCCGATGAGATCGATGCGTACGTACCTGAGGAGATAAAAAAGACATCACGTTACGACTTGTATGTGCTTGGAAAGGATCTTTCCGGGGAGATGGGTTCATACACGATCGGAACCCATGTCTACGGTATATATGGCTTGCTAAACGAGTTTTGCGCCTATTCCTGGACATGCCGGACAGACCTGGCCCTTCTCAACTATTATTCCGGACTGCAAGAGCTGGATCGCCAAACTATATGGTATAACGTTAATCGAGTTGAAGATACGTACCATGCCTATCTTGAATTCAAGTATTTCATTCTGAAATACCTCCTCTATGCCCGGGAGCATAAGCCTTCTGTGTACCGTGAAATAATCGGTAACAGCGGGTTCCGCAGGGCCTTTACCGCAATCGATACAATCTATTACGAAACCACGAACCGGTTTTATGAGGCCGTCGAGTCATTTATCATGGACTTGCCCGAAAGGGGAATGCGGGTAATTAAGAAAGGACCGCAACAATACGAGGTCTATTACATTCCTAATTCTCTGAAGGCATATTTAAACGTGAGTTTGAAAGGCGCTCACTGGGGTCACAAACCGCTTGAGCTGGAGCTCGCCAGACCGGAGTTCAGGGAAATACTCGACCTGTTAACTGAAAGGTAATGTTCCAATGTAATCGATCCATAAACCCCACATGCACAATCCCTTCCCGCGTTTTTTCTGTACTCATGGGATTACTCCCACTCATCTGAGAGGAGTATATCTGCAAAATCGGCAGGCTTCGAAGCTCGTTGTGTCCTGCTTTTTTCCGGTTCTGGCAGCTCGATACTGAGCTGCGGTTTGATCTGCCTCGCCCTTCCTAATGCCTCCTCGGCTCTATCCTCTTCTCCTCTTCTATAAAAGGCCCTGCTGAGTGCGATAAAGATATAAGGGTTCTCAGGGGCTTGTTTTGTCGCACGCAGATAATAGGAGACAGCTTTTTCCAAATCCCCCTGAATATAGCAGAGATTACCGGCATTCATGATTCCGGGTAAATATTCTTCACTCGAAATCGCTTCTTCAAAGGCAGCGAGAGCTTTATCGTAGAAACCAAATCGGGAATACATCAATCCAAGCTTGTTGAGATACCGGGACCCTTTTTGAGCAGTTTCATATTCTTTCTCAAGTTCCTGCTCATGTTCACGAACGGTGCGATTAATAAATTGGTCCACTTCCCCATTGAGGCTTTGGGTAATCAAACCATGAGCGGGAAAAGGGATTTCTCTATTGATTTGAAAATTTACAGGTTCGTATATCTTCCATGCTTCCGCGGTGGTAAAGAACCCTGCCGTATTTCGTTCCGCATTCTCCCGCCACTGTTTGGATCCGTAATTCCATGCTTCGAGGAATCCTCTCTCGAACAAGGTGGTTTCGACAGGAATCCATACCCTGTTGTCTTTGACAATATAGCCGCTGTTATCTGAAAAAACTTTTGCTGCTGTCTGAGGGGAAAAGTCTAATTGAAACGCTGTGAAAATATGTCCCGGAACGGTTTTTAACGTTTCAAAGATTCTTAAAGCGGTTATCATATTTGAATCGAGGGCGGCCACTGACGGCTTTCCTGTTTCGATTGATGCAGCTTCTTTAATAAATTTGAGGATGCCGGGGTCTTTTGTAGTCATGAATGCGGCAATTTTTTTATCCTCGTCCCAGGTAACTGCATTCCTGTCCATGAGACGGACCGTACGTACCATTGTACTTTGAAAATCTTCTCCGCCTGCAGAATAATGTATGCTGAGCAATGCAGAAACAGTGTCTCCTTCGGTAATCGTCAGCACTGAATCGTTGAACAGTGCGGAGATCTCTGCTTCAACGTGGTCTCCGGCAGGAATCTCTTTTACCGCCGGTTCGGCCGTTCCGCTGCTTATTGAGTCCATGTATCGCTCCATGGTTAACGTCAAGCGTACGTTTTCGACCGGTACTGAACCGGTATTGAAAAGTTTTATTTTTCCGATGGGAGCGGTGCTGTAAAATCGGTATAATACCGGGAAAACCGGTTTGATTTCGATACCCTGGACCAGCAGATTCGGTCCGGCTTTAAACTCGATAAACTCTTGGACGTTTTCCTGCGGCGGGGCCGCACGATGAAATGGATTTTCCTCGAGTACCAAAGGATAAAACTTTCCGGTTTCCGGATGTACTAATGTAAAATCACTGTAAAAAAACGAAATACCGTTCGGATCGGGTTTGATGACAGCGGTCATAACTGCTTTCCCAATCCCGCGTTTCAAAGTGCGGGCTTCGCTGCGGGGTATGTGAATAAAACCCGCAGTATCGAGAACAGTGAGCGGATATGTTTCCTGCTCCAGCTTGTAAGTACCCAGGCTTTGAATGTTTACTGAAATAGTGCCGGGCAGCGTTTCAGACTGTTTTTCGGATCCATTCCGGGTAATGTTATATGTGTTCTCGAGTTCAAGCTGGACCAGTTTTAATATGGTTGCGCTCAATTCCTTTTTCCGGGCAAGATACTCATCATCTGTTTCAAATTCGTCTTTCGGCCCGAAGAGAAACGGATCTACTTCAGAAACTACTGCTGCTGCAGCCGCAGGTGTTAAGATTTGCTTTTGGGCTTTGGTTGTGCTTCCCCCCAGGGCCTGCTGGACAAGCATTTGGTTGCTCGGGGCTAAGTAGGGGGTCTTCCAAAAGGCGAGGGCGGTCTTATCACTGCTTCCCGCAGCCAGAGTAGTGCCGTCAGGATGAATCGAAATATCTTCTACATAGTCTTGCCGAGCGTCTAGAATATCGAATTGCTGAAACAAGCCGTTTTCCAATCCAAAAACCAAAACCATACCGCGTCCAAAACCGCAGACGAAGGACTGCCCGTCCGGACTGAATGTAAGGCTTTGCACATAGCCCTGTTTTATATCGGATATCACTTGATGAACTGTCCATTCACTTCCCGTCTTTTTCCAGATAGTCAGTTCCTCTCTGAGCCCGTTTACTAAATATGTACCGTCGGGGGAAAACTCCATACCGTAGAGATAACCGGTATTACCGTAGTACTGCTTCGGTTTAAGATGGCCGGTTTGCTTGAGCTTGCCGTTTTCAATAGACCACACGGTTATTGTATCGTCCCTGTGAGCGCAGGCGAACATGTTTTCAGACGGGTGAAAAGTAATCCTTCCGATTCTGCTGTGTATTGAATTGGTTTCTGCTGTTTTGGCGTACTGCAATCCGTTCAATTCCCACAGAACCAGGTTATCATCGGAAGAAGCTGATACGAGGTAACTGGAATCATTGTTGAGAGCTATCGCCCGGACGGCATCGGAATGTCCCCGGAGCACATCTGCTAGAGTAAAAGTTTTAAGGTCAAGAACCGCAATCTCTTCTGAGGAGCGGTACCGCGGGAAGAGAAGATACTTTTCATTATGGGTAAAAGCAAGAACCGTAGTACCTTTTGCATAGTGATGGGACCCGTTATAAGTCCAGAGAGTTCGCAAATTAGAGGAATAGATTGTTAAAGCTGAATCCCGTGCTGCAACGGCGAGATAGGAACCGAAAGGGGAATATTGAATATCATCGATTATTCCCCTAAAAGGTACAACCCGTTCCTGTACGGCGGTTACTGTGCGGGGGGCGGAAGAAACAGCTTGTGATACAATACATAGAAGAATACCTGTAGTTACTATGAAAAGTGTGTTTCGAAAAACCTTTTTCAATTTCTATCTCCTACATTAATTGTAAACCGCTTCACACTTCGAAGCAATCTCATTTTTTTCTCATTTTTTCCGGTTTCATCTTGATACCTCGGGGTATTAACCCTATCATTTTACCGGAGGAAATCACATGAAGCCTCGATTATTCCTCGTCCTGTTCGTTTTCGCTGCTTTCGGTATCGGAGTGCATGCAGAACCGGAGAACAGTGTAGACCAACTCTGCGAAGCCACACTTAACGGCAATATAACGGAGGTCAGGGCGCTCATCGAGAGCGGTGTTGAGGTCAATGGTCGGTGCGGAAATTGATCAATGTGATTGGGAGGGGCAGACCGCGCTCGCAAGTGTCGCCGGTCACGGTAACATCGAGGCGCTCAAGATACTCTTAGAAGCAGGAGCGTCTCCGCATACAAGGAGTTACGGGGGAATGACCGTGCTGATGTACGCAGCAGCATGCGGACGTTCCGACAGCATCATAGAGCTCGTAGAAAGTGGTGCGAGCGTAAATGCCGTGGGCGGAAGGAATGACGGAAGCGAGGCGAGGTACGATGGGTGGACTGCTCTCATGTTCGCATCGGTAAACGGTCACCTCGATGCAGTCCGACTGCTGGTCCGGCTCGGGGCCGACGTGAACGCTCATGTGCCCAAAGGTAAGCAGAAAGGTTACACCGCACTGCAATTCGCCGAAGAGAGAGGATTGACCGCGATAGTGGAGGTTCTTAGAAACGCCGGTGCTGAATAGGGACTAATCTCGTTTTTCGACGATCTTTGTTGGGGCATCACCTGCTTTTATAGCATTAATATTATCTTAAAAAATAAAAAGATCCCGAATATGAACAGAAATAACCATTTTAAATAGACTCTCCTCATATTCTTCTTACCATAAAGAGAAACATTTGAAATGCTTTTCGGCTGATAATATATTGTCGCAACTTTTCCCGGTTTATAGCGATGAGCTGCACGTTTAGCAGCAGTTTTACGTTTATAAGTATTTACTTTAGGATAGAACTTTCCTTAGTCCGGGTTACTGCAGCGTATACGGGCTATACCTTGCCGGTAATCTCCGCAGGTGAGAAAGTGATCGCCGACCGCTTGGATCCCTTCGAGGCGAAACTTCCCGAATGTATCAGCATCTTTCTCATCATACCGGCTGCAGAAATAGGTGAAATACCGCTCGAAGACTGTATGCAGGGTGTTTCTGCACCGCGCAGCTTACGGCCCCCACGACTCTCCGCTGCGTCTTCGCGGCGGAGCTCACCCAGGACGCCAAGGACTCACTCCTGGTCCAGAGGGAGCTCGGTTACTCCTTGTAGGCTCTCGGAAAAAAATATAAATAGGCAGAAAAAGAATGGGCCTAACGAAGCTGTGACCGTCCATTCAAACCTCAATACCACCATGATTTATACTCATGTGGCGGTGAAAAATAAGCTTGGCGTGATCAGCCCGCTCAGCAGGATGGACCAGTTGCCCTCTGATGCTCCGGGACAATAAGGCAGGGGTTAATCGAAAAAATTGAAAAAGATTGCCCGAAATGCCGGAAAATGAGATATCATGGAAGGTATAGGAACGGGAAAACAGTATTTCCGGGACGGGCCTGCGCTGTTTTATTTCTGCACCGCCCAATCCTTGGCGACAACTCCTCATGCACCGGCCCGTACCCTTTTTCCCGAGGAGGGGAGATATGAAAAAAGCGTGTATCGCCGTCGTTCTTCTGCTCACAACGGCAGTGATCTGGGCAGGCGGGGCACAGGAAGCCGCCGCGTCGTCCACCGGAAGGGGAAAATACCTCGCCGGGCAGGGGATCATCATTCCCCCCGAAGAGGTTCATACAAACTCCTACATCGCCCAGATCGACTATCACTATCCCAAGCCGGTAGAGGATCTGGGGGTTACCCTCTACTCAGGACATCACCGTGTGTCCACCGCCGGACAGGAAGAGATAATCCAGATCGGTATCCAGGGTAAACACCTCGACTTCGAGGACCTGCCCCCTATGAACATTGCTTTCGTGATCGAC
>CAZKZZ010000186.1:0-6499 GCA_964557375.1 uncultured Spirochaetales bacterium
ATCATAGATGTATGCCTTCTTTATTATTATGCACCGGGATTTGGTGCAGTGCAAGTACTTTTTTGTGCTAGGATTTTGGGACAAAACCTATGGGGTAAACTTAATAAAAAAGGAACGGATCACTCGAGGCTATTTAGCTTTTCTATAAGAACGGCTTTTTCTATTCCTGAATGAGTGGATATTTCATTGAGAATACTGTTAAGAGTTCCGATTTTAAGCGGTTTATGCGCCGGTATTGTAATTGAATGTTCGTATTGTTTTGAACTCAATCTTATATGGCTTCCTGTTTGACGGGAAATCGCATAACCATAATTCTCCAGTAATTTAATAACAGCCTTAAAACTACAATTTCTAGGAAGCCGTGGCATATGAGATTATTTCTTCTCTTACATAATGAAGTCTTATTATTTTTGGGATTTCACTTTCTTCATCAAAATGACAACGAAGAGCATCCATTATATTTTTCTTTAGCAATTCAATAGTATCGGCCTCTGTGAATATGCTGTAGCCCATAGCTTTTGCTACATATCCGCCTTCTATATCTTCTTCAATGAGAAAAATTATTTCATTCATTATTTCACTATATATTGATCTTGATCATATTTCAATACGGGATTTTTTTAAAATCCATCCCATTACTGCAGCGGGGTATCCTTGGATACCTTGAGGTCGACCTCGCGGTCGTCGGAAGAGGCTGTAAAGTTGCGTAATGTTGTGATAGCGGTGGGAGCGCTTATCTCGGAAGCCGCCTCACCGGAGTCGGGGAGTCCGCTCTGGTTCTCGTCGTGAAAAAGGAGTATATAGAGGTCTCCGCTCAGCATGGCAACGCCGCTGTATTCGATTTCGGTGAATAGGGCCTTGTCGGTTATCGTAATACGTTTATCGAAACTGCCGTCTGTTAAATCTTGGTCCGAATCAATCATGAGGATAAGAGGGGCGGACTCGTTTACCGCGTTGAGTGAGCCGTACGATATCCGCATGCGCAGGGTGTCCGGATTCGTGGTATCGACAGCTTCGGCCATATACAGATTGGCTGTATCGATAAACCAATCAGGAATTTCCACATACTCGCCGGGGAACATGCTGAAACGGAATATCGGGAGCATCAGGTCCCCAGCGTTAAGGGTACCGCTGCCGTCCTCATCGGAGGCGATCAAAAGCTGTACGTTTTCTCCCTCATCACCCTCATTATCGGAATCGATAATGATATCTTCGATGGTAAGATCGGCCGTGTCGGGGCCGTCGAATTTTGCAGTCAAGGTGGTTACAGCCGACGAGTCGATACTTCCGTCTCCCGGGTAGAGGCTCGCGTAAACAGTTTGAAACCCGTCGTAACTGAACCCGGGGAGTGCAAGGGTGGCAGGCGGGACTTCATCGAGGTCCTGCCCCGCGTCTTCACAAGAGATGCAGAAAAAAACCGTGAAGGCCGCCCATAGTATCGGAAGGAGCAGTTTTATCTTCATTCTTCCTGCCTCTCTTTGAAAAATGAAAGGGGCAGCGAATAGACTGCCGTCATCGTCTCATCTTCATTCCCCCCTGCATGTTCGAAAAGAAGTTTCTCTTCACCGTCCCATGATACTGCACCCAAATAACGAACAGAAAAGTTTTTATCAATGACGATTGAAGCCGGGTTAGAGAGATCAAAATCTGTTACGGTTATGGTATAAGAGCCTACTCCGTTCTCGGCTATATCGTCCTGTTTGAACAACAAACGGCCCCCGCCGTCGATGATATCGTAGTACTCAACATCCTCATAATCGATAAACGCACCTTCTACATCACTCCCGTCATACGAAAGTGCTATGTAGACATAATCATCGCCCACATCAACCTGCTGAAACCCGATGTAATAGGAGACATCTTCATCATCATTGAACAGATACCGCTCTACTCTAAATGTGCTGGTGGAACTCCAAAACGATTCCGCGCCGGTCTCGGGAATAAAATAATCGGAGATGATGTTCTGAGTACTCGGCGGTGTCGAGAACTGTTCGGCAGGGTTGCCGGGCCCGCCGTCATCCACCTCGTAGCTTAAATCACGGACATTATCAGTGGCCACATCGATAAAATGGAGCGTTTCGTTCTCAAAATAATAGTTTTCGGGGCCGAGATCGATAAGCGGAGGGAAGTCATTGACATCGACAATGCCCTCGGAGAGGAGGGATAAATCGAGAGAATCACCGCTTAAGGAAAAATCGTAGAGAAGGACCGTATCGATACCCGTCGAATCATTGTCTGCGATTAGGATAAAACTGCGCTCCTTCTCGGACGGCAAAAACATGTGGGGGGTATTTCCGCCATCGAGTTCTATCTTCCCGGAGTAGGTCTTGTCCGATTCCTTGTCATAATAGAGGATGTCCAGCTTATTATCATTGCTGTTCCATTGGTTATCAAAAACAAAGAAACATCCCGGTGTACTTTTATCGGGCAGTATCTCCCTCTCCCATTGATCACGCTCGGTATCAAAATACGCTTCTTGAGTAAACGGATACTCGAGAAACGGCGGCTCCCACACGAACGTATCGCATGTAAGGAACAACAAGCCCGAGACGATCACAATGGTCAACCGCGGCACTAGTTTCAAAACAGTATCCTCACTCCGAACGTGGTCAAGAGCCCGTATTGAAAGAACCAGCCGTCATTGATATGCACCGAATTGGGAAACTGTGTACCCATTGCCGGATTGAAATTCAGAAGATACGCAGTGTCCCCTCCCAATTGGTTGTAGTACACCCGGGGGGTGTACTCGAAGTAAAAACGCACTCTGTTAAACGGGGAAAACTCGCCTGAGATGCCGAGCTGAAAACCGAACGGCATTAACCGTGAAAAGTAGACCGGCTCCTCCGGAGGTAAGACGATTTTAGTAAAGACCCCCGCCGAGACCGCCATCCGAAAGATATTCCCCGGAGGGAAAAAGTACCAGCCGGCGGCCAATACGGGTGAGAAAAAGCGAAGGACCGAATCTCCTTCCCAAATAGAACGGCCTACCGGAGAGAGAATGTTGTTTTCAACATAGAGAGAAACATACCCGTGGCCCGGATAGAAGAAGAACAAGCCGCCGGGGCAGAGGACAAACTCATAAAATCTGATCCAGAGATCCAGCCCCCACCGGGAGAGCGGTTTCTGATCGAGAGTGTAGGAGAGGTCTTTTTCTTCGACCACCAAATTTACCCGGTCCGGGTAATAGTCCGGGTGGCGTGCGGTAAATGTGACAGAAATGTTATACGGAAGGTCGATATCCACTTTCCCGTCTTTTTTAACGGTATACTCTTCTCCGCTGGAAAACCGGATTTCCGTTCCGGGTTCCCCTTTTACCGTAAGGACGGCCACAAGTCCTTTTACCCGCTTTACCTCTACCTGTTCTACGACCCGCTCCTTTATGACTTCGAGCACCTCCTGGTCCATGGGCGGAAAAGCGGACTCTACCTCGCGGGTAATCTCCTGCAACACGGTGCTGTTGAGCGCAGACGCGGAAAACCGGGGGAGGCTCTTCCTGTAGATAAAGGGTTCTTCTTCGAGGAGAATATCAGCTGCAGTTGCGGTTATGAGGGCCTCTCCATCGTCGCTTTCGGTGACGGCAATCATGAGGGTACAGTCGGCATCTTCTTCTTTCTCGGTAATTACCACCGTCGTCTCTTCTGCAATCTTTAAGGCAAGGTACTCCTTTACTATCATCGAACGCTGTCTGTTTACTCCCGCCCCGTCATCGAGGCCGAGGTAGAGCTTCCGGGGGACTTTCTCCTGAGCGGAAAGCAGTAAGGGGGAAAAAGCGATAAGGATGATTATCAATAGCGAACGTCTATGCTTCATGGCAATTCGTATTTAAACACCCCTCTTTTCGATAAAAAGTAACAGTAACCCCCTGTACTCGATACACAGCCCGTTGTCCCGTTGTCACACTGCATCTGTCCTGTGATATTTCCGTTGAAATCCAGAAAGACCGTATTCGGCTCTTCGAATGAGGAATCGATATCGTAGATCATAATTCCTTCTGCAGTGATACTTGTGTTTAGTCCGGGATACCAGTCTCCGTTATTGTCCTCCTCTGTGTACGAGCACTGTTCAACGATCGCGGTCTTGGTCCAGTAGCTGCTGTCGTACTCTTCAGGAATGTCGGCATCATCCATTTCAAATACACCGAGATGGACATCCAGGGGCTCTCCGTCGGTCTCCTCGTCGAAGACCGGAACAGTAATGACATAAAAATAGTCCCCGATCGCTTCCATGTTTATAATTCTCGTATCATCGGGGATTTCTATACGGCCTCCCGATATATCGGTCCCGAGAACATACCATTCCATCAATCTGCCGTCTTCTATTGTATAACCGCTGATGAGGTCCGTTCCGTCCCACGCCATATACGCAATGCAGTCACTGTCTAAGTCCTGTGATCCCAACGAGACAATGTCTTTTTTCCGTACGATATCGTTATCTTCATCCAAAAAGTAGATATTGTCACTTTGCTGGGTATAGAGAATGAACTCTTCGGCACTCGTCTCACTCGCTTTCAGTGTAGTCCAATTGTCATGGTCGTCTCGAAAGTAGTACTCGTACTCTTCATCGATTGAAAAACCGTCCTCATCGATCACGTACATTGTTGTTCCCAACGCCGCGTAGAGCTTCCCGTCATATGCGCAGATCAGCCTTTTATCATCCTCCGCATAATCGAGTTCGATTATATCGACTAAGCCGGGCTGGAGATAGTTAGTCAGTTCAAGGAAGCCGTCGCAGCCGGTCGTCATCACCAGAATGAGAAGCAAGATGGTACATGTGATGAGGATACGCTTTAGAATTTCCATGTGCCCCCCACCCCGACATCAAACATCAACAAACCATAGAACCGACCATACGCCGCAGTGGTCAACGGCCATTGAAACGTACCCATACCCGTTACAAAAAATGAGACCCGGGGCAGATTAAACTCGAACCGGATTCCCCACTCCAATCCCAATCCTGCTCCGACCATGACGGAATCACCCGAAAAGTAGAATTGATCACTCGCTGCACCGAGAAACAGCATAAACCGGAAGAGGGACATGGGAGAGATAAAAGGATACCACCCCAAAGAGAGCCCGCCTGATGTGTTGAGCATTCCATCCGTTATATCGAGCCACTCCTCACCCGTCTGATATGAACGGGGAAGGTGGAAAACGCCTACCCGGCCCCGTAAAAGCAGGAAATCCGGGACTATATGAAATCGAATAACGGTGTTAAGGCCCAGAGGCCGGGTAAAAGTCCAGTAGCCGGAGAGGTCCAGTCGTACGGCGGGGTAGAGCCGCTTCAACTCTATCTCCCGTTCTTTCTCCACACCCAGTTCGACACTCATCTCCCGGTCATGATGTCCCGCTTTTCGGATTACCAGATCGAGGACCGTCTCCGCTTTCGCGGTAAACTCGGCACTGCCCCCGCTTATGGTGGCGATCAGTTTCTCGCCCCCCAGATAGACCTCCGCACCTTCGTCCTTGGATACAAAGGTAATCTCGACATCCTCGCCTACGGAGATCACCTCTTCTACAATCTTCGTCTCGATTTTCACTTTTTCACGCTCTACGGTGATAACCGATTCGGGGAGCGGTTTGAGGTTCTCCCGCACTTTACCGGCTATCAGTTCGGCGGTCTCGTCTACCGTATCGTAGATGGCGAACCCGGCCTCTCCCTCCTTGACAACTGCAGTAGCGATTCTACCGGTAAAAATATCGTACGCTTTGACCCCGATAAGGATTGCCCCGCCTTCGACCACAAAGGAGCCGTTTATCACTACATCTGCCCCGAGCCCTTTCGCCGACTCGATTACCCGTTCCTTATCGAGGAGCGCTTCTCCGGTAAGCCCCGCTTTCGAGGCCTCTTCGCGGACTGAAGCATTATCGATGACATTGTACCCTTTATCGGCGAGGAAAACGGCAATAGTGTCGGAGATCAGAAGTTTGATGGTTTCACTGTTCCAACTCTGCTCTTCTGAGAGGTCGACAGGGTCGAGCACACAGATAGTCCGCTCTACCAGCTCCTCTTCCTGGCCCGGCAGGGGAAAGGCTATAAAAAAGACACCAACTACGAGCACTAAAGTGAATAGAGGGAAAATTCTGTTTGTAGAACGACCTGCTTGTCCTCTCATTACGCACAGCTAAGAACCGATGATGTGCAGACAGTATGCACCGAGATTCGGGCGGGCGCAAGTACTTTTTTTATGGCGGTTTTTGTGGCCCCCGATTGGACAAATCAGAGAAAACGGTATATATTGTATGGTGAGGATGAAACGTTATTTGGTTTTACTACTTCCTCTTCTCGTTCTTATAGCGTGCGACCCGGTCGACCAGTTCGGCGATTACCGCGACGTCAATCTCATTGACGGCAAGGGGTTCGACTCCGGCGAGTGGAAACCGGACCGGGACGAGTCGTACTACATGAACTTCGAAGAGGTCTCATCAAGCATTGCCGGCAGCACGGGGGACCTGCCGGACGATTCGGGTATCTACCGGCTCGAGATTCCCAATCTCGTACC
>CAZKZZ010000187.1:0-6455 GCA_964557375.1 uncultured Spirochaetales bacterium
TCAACAACTCGGTCATAAAGACCAATTTCTTTATGAGTGACAAGCGTTGTCTTTCCTTTAAGCTCGACCCTTCTTTTCTCCCCGATGATGAATATCCGGACAAGCCGTTTGGTTTGTTCTTCTTCGTAGGTCGGGAGTTTATCGGGTTCCATATTCGGTTTCGCGATATTGCCCGGGGCGGTATCCGGATCGTCAAATCGAGAAGCTTCAATGAGTATGAACATAATCTCGATACGATCTTCATGGAAAATTACAATCTGGCGGCAACGCAGCAGAAGAAGAACAAGGACATCCCGGAAGGCGGGTCGAAAGGAACGATCCTCCTCAATTGGGAAACCCAAAATGAAGAGCGGGAAGCGTTCGTAAGCTACATCGACAGCATGCTCGATCTGCTCACCCCGGAAGAGGAGGTGTACGACCCGGAAGAGGCCAAAGATATCCTCTTTTTAGGACCGGATGAGCGGACCGCGGAGCTGATGAATTGGGCCGTTACCTATGCAAAAACGCGGAACTATCCCTTCTGGAAGGCCTTTACAACGGGAAAGGCCCCGGAACTGGGTGGGATCCCCCACGATACCTACGGTATGACCACCAACAGCACCCACGAGTATGTCTTGGGTGTGCTCGAAAAACTCGGACTCAAAGAAGAAGAGCAGACTAAGATACAGACCGGAGGCCCCGACGGGGATTTGGGCAGTAATGAGATACTGATCTCCAAAGACAAAACGATCGGTATTGTCGACGGCAGCGGAGTTCTCTATGACCCGGCCGGAATCGACCGGAAAGAGCTTACCAGACTTGCCGAAGAGCGGAAAATGGTTGAGCTTTTTGACACCAAACATCTCTCTCGGGACGGATTTTTCGTTTCCGTCAATGACCAGGATATTACTCTGCCGGACGGAACGGTCGTGCCAAACGGCGAAGAGTTTCGAAACAGCTTCCATCTTCATCCCCTGGCCAAAGCGGACCTGTTCGTCCCCTGCGGGGGAAGGCCTGCCGCCATAAATATCAACAACTGGCGGAAGATCTTCGATGAGCAGGGCAACCCGAAATTTCGGATAATCGTAGAAGGTGCCAATCTGTTCATTACCGAGGAAGCGAGGCTGCGGTTGGAGCAAAGCGGTATTCCGGTTTTCAAAGATGCATCGACCAATAAAGGGGGGGTAACCTCATCCTCCTTCGAAGTGTACGCTTCTCTGGTGTTAAATGACGAAGAGTTCGAAACGCATATGGTCGGCGGAAAGGGAAAAATGCCCAAAGTTCGCAAAGCAGTAATCGAAGAGATTTTGAAGATTATCAGATCAAACGCCCGCAAAGAGTTCGAGCTCTTGTGGAAAGAACACACCAAGGGAAATGAACCGTTTACCGTTCTTTCGAACAAGGCAAGCAAGATCATCAACGATATAACCGATACGGTCAAATGTTCGGAATTGGTTGAAGATGAAAAGGTCGTAAAAAGGATTGTGGAAGCGTATACGCCGGCTCCGCTCATGAAACTGGTGCCTATAGACGAGCTGCTCGAGCGTGTACCGGCCAACTATATTCGGGCAATCGTTTCAACAGCACTGGCGACCCGGTTTGTCTATTTGTATGGAATCGATGCGAGCCACGTTGATTTTTACAGTTTCTGCTCGAAATTATTGTCCGGTTAGGATACGGGTATCACCTACTAATACGCGGTCTTTGAACAGAAATACCGGGTTTAAATCCAGTTCACTTATTTCAGGATACGCGGAGGCGAGGCGGGAGAGCCGCACGATAAGCTCGGCAAACGGTTCTACTGCAAGCGGGTTCCCGCCTCTATACCCTTTCAACAGCGGTGCCGTTTTCAACTCCGAGATCATCTGTAACGCCTCCTCCCGGGTAAACGGAGCGATGCGCAGGGATATGTCTTTTACTATCTCTGTGTAGATTCCGCCTGCCCCCACGGCAATGACCGGCCCGAAATCCGGGTCCCGGGTAATACCGGCGATCATCTCCATTGCTTTCGGTACCTGATTATAGAGCATTACCCCTTTGAACCCGCGCTGTGAAAACGTTCGCTCCATCTCACGGTAGCGGTCCATCGCTTCTTCGGCAGAGTTGATGCCGAGAATGACCCCGCCTTCATCACTTTTGTGGAGAATCTCCGGGGAGACCACCTTCATCACCGCCGGGTAGGAGACCGCCTTCTGCTCCCGGACTTTTTTTTCATCGTTTATGAAGACGTGCGGGGGGAACGGGAACTCCTCCTTTTCGAGGAAGGCAACTGCGTCCGGTTCGAGAATCGGGGAGCGGAGCGGGAGGCTTTTTTCCACGATTCCGCCCGGACTGCCCCGTTTCGCGCCGGCTGTTCTCGTTTTGTCGACCATCTTGGATAGCACGTTTGCAGCCCGCTCTCCGGTAGGAAAGGTGGGAATCCCCTCGGAGTGGAGAGTAGCAATTCCGCTCTTTACGATTTTCCCGGCCATGAACACCGCTGCTACCGGTTTTCGCTGCATTGCGGCCGCATCGATAATTCCCCGGGCTAAGCTCCTGGAATCGAGAAACGGTGTCGCAACGTTAATTGCAATGGCCCCGTCGTAATCACCTTCGAGCAGCACCTCGAGTGTTTTTCGGAAATTTTCCTCAGTTCCTTCTACGGTCAAATCAATTGGATTGGATACGGAACAGTGGGGCGGGAGAAACTCGTACAGCCGCGATTTTGTGGCTTCATCAGGAACTGCCACATTCAAGCCGAGCTCTTCGGCCTTGTCCGCAGTGAGGATACTCGGCCCTCCGGAGTTGGTAACAATAGCAATGTTCCGCCCTTTGAGCGGAGGAAGCTGAGAAAAACCGTTGCAGAGGTCGAGCATCTCTTCGATATCCGCTACCCGGATAACCCCCGTCTGCTTTACCATTGCATCGAAAACATCATCCGATCCGGCCATGGAACCGGTGTGGGAACTGGTCGCCCTCATGCCTGAGCTGCTCCTGCCCGCTTTGATGACCATAAGCGGTTTTTTTGCAGCAATCCGGCATGCACTCTCCAAAAATGCCCTTCCATCCTGCATGCTTTCGAGATAGAGAGCGATAGCATCGGTTTCCGGGTCCTGTTCAAAATATTCGAGGAACTCGATTTCCCCGATATCTGCCCGGTTCCCGCAGCTTATAAACTTGGAAAATCCAACACCCCGCTGTTCGGCCATGGCCAATACTGCCCCCCCTACCGCCCCACTCTGGGTAATAAAGGCAACTGTTCCGGGCAGCGCCCGGACTTCGATACTGGCAAAAAACCGAGCGCCACTGTTCATGACCCCGGCGCAGTTAGGACCAATCAGTCTGATACCGTACCGCGAAGCTACCTTTTTTAGTTCCTCCTCTCCTTCATGATTGCCGGTCTCTGAAAATCCGGAGGTGATTATAACCGCGACCGGTACCGATTTTTTTCCGCATTCTTCGAGGACCTCGGCTGTATGAGTTGCAGGGGCGCAGATGACGGCAAGATCGAGCGGTTCTTTTATCTCGGTAACGGAGCTTACGGCAGGGATATAGGGGAATCCTTCCGGTCCGTTAGCCTTTGGATTGACCGTCCAGATCGAACCGGGGAAATCACCATCGGTGAGCTGGGTAATGATCTGATGGCCGATTTTTCCCTTTCGCGCCGACCCGATTACGGCGACGGTCTTGGGTTTGAACAATGTTGTAAGCTGCTTTTGCAATCTTTCTTCCATCGCTATCCCTCTTCACTTAGCTCTCTGTGTCGTATCGAAGTTTTAACGCGGCTGCATGGGAAGGAAACCCTTCATATTCCGCCACGGTAATTGCAGACGGCGCGATCGATTTATAGCCGCTTTTTGTCGCATAAGCGATCGAGATGTGTTTGATAAAATCCCGCACAGATACTGCGGAAAATGTTGCGGCAAACCCGCCTGTGGGGAGGACCGCATTGATCCCTACTGAAAAGTTAGCCAGGCTCGACGGGAGATAGTCGCCTAATAAGATTTCTCCCGCGTTCTTGATGCGCGGCATGATTTCAAAAGGATCCCGGGTAAGAATTTGAAGATGTTCGGGAGCATAGTCGTTGGTAAAATCAATTGCTTCTTCGAAGGAATCGAACAGGATAATCCCGCTGTAGGTTTGGAACGTATCTTTGAGATAGCTCTGCCTCGGCTCCGGTACCTGGGGGATGCGTTCCTGAACGATCTGTGCAGTCTTTCGGGCCACTGTTTCTGAATCGGTCGCAAGGATGGCAGCGGAGTCGGCCCCGTGTTCCGCTTCGATAAGCAGATCGTAGGCTGCTTTCTCCGGGTCTGCCGTTCCGTCGGCTAAGATGATTGCCTCTGAGGGACCGGCGGGGAGCCCGACATCAACGACACCGTAGAGCAGCCGTTTTGCAGCAGTCACATACCCGCTCCCCGGACCGAGAATCTTCTTGACCTTAGGAATGTGTTCCGTACCGTATGCTAAAGCGCCGATCGCCTGGACACCGCTGATTTTATACACTTCACCGGTACCGCACTCCTGAGCTACAAAAAGTGTTGCAGGATCAGCTTTCCCCTGTTCATCGGGCGGTGTAGCGATGACGATGTGGGGAACTCCGGCAACTTTGGCCGGAACAGCCTGCATGTAGAGCATGGAGGGAAACGACCCTTTTCCCCGGGGAACATAGATGCCCACGGACGGTATCGGTTCGGCCCTCTCTCCTGCAAAAATACCGGGGGCTATCTCGGAAAAACTCGCCGGTCCCGGGATTTGGTAGGAGTGAAACTTCTCTACGTTTTGGATATTCTCCCGAAGAGCGCGTTTAAGACCATCACTTAGGCTCTTTTCCGCCTCTTCGAACTCCCACTCTTGGACCTTGAGCTGATCAGGTTCGAACCGGACCTTGTTGAACTTCTCTATATATGTGATGACAGCACTGTCGCCGTCACGCTTGATCTCATCGAGAATCGGTGCTACTGAATCGGTATACCCGGTTATATCGATTTCAGTCCTGGAAAGCAGTTCCCGTTTCCTTTTTTCATCGATAGTACTCCATCTAATTATATCAACAGTCATTCGGTTCTCCTTGAATCCCTATAGTATCCTATGAGTATGGTGATATGCAAATGAGTGATCCACTTTTTTAACCGTTTGATTCCAAATAATGATAATATTTATTTTAACAGAATTTTAAAAAATCTCTTGTCTTCTATAAAAAGGTCTTTTATAATACCCTATCTTGTTCCTTAATTTTATTTATCCATAAAAAAGGAGTTGCTTATGAGTGACGTGAAAAATGAAAATGGGCAGGTCCAGGCTCAAGGTTGGGTAGTATACCCGATCGGCAGTCGGCCCAAAATGGGACTATCGATTCTCTTAGGCATCCAGCAGTACTTGACGATGTTCGGTGCAACGGTTCTCATTCCGTTCATTGTCTCCGGGGCGTTTGAACAGAACGGAATTCCGATGCCTCAGGAAGCACTTGCTCTGCTTATTTCGACAATGTTCTTCTGTTCCGGAATCGCAACCTTGATTCAGCAATCACCGATCGGAAACAGACTACCAATCATTCAAGGCGGTACTTTTTCTTTCTTGGGACCGATGTTTGCCATTGTGGGAATGGTAGCTGCCAGAGGCCTCGGCTGGGAAGTCGGCATGCAGCAAGTTTCCGCTGCAGTCATGTTTGCTTCTGTGTTCGAGATTGTTTTGGGATACACCGGTTTAATGGGTTATGTAAAACGGGCAATCAGTCCTATTGCCATAGGTCCGACGATAGCGATGATCGGATTGGCCCTCTATGGTATCGGTGCTCCTTGGATGGCCGGTAACTGGGTAATTTCTTTGATCACTCTCGGCGCCCTGATCCTCTATTCTCAGGTGTTTTCGAGAAAATCCAAGATGTTCCTCCTCTTTCCGGTCTTGTTAGCAATACTTACCGGATGGATCTGTTCGTTTATTGGGACGATAGCAGGCTGGATACCGGAAGGGAATCCTGCAAACCTCACCGGTCAGATCGGTCTTATCAAAGCTGCTTCATGGTTTTCACTCAGACCTGCCCTTCCCTTTAAGTGGGGCGCTCCTCAACTGATGGACATTACCTTAGCCGGTTCTCTCGGTATGCTTGCCGGGTATCTCGGTTCAATGGTCGAGTCCATCGGAGACTACTACTCCTGTGCACGAATGGCTGAAGGACCTGTTCCGACCGAAAAGATGATCTCCCGCGGTCTCGGTGCCGAAGGTCTCGGTTGTCTTATTGCCAGTCTCTTTCAGACTGCAAATGGTACGACATCGTACTCCGAGAACATCGGTGCAATCGGCCTTACCCGTGTAGCAAGCCGCCGGGTGGTGCGGACAGGAGCGGTCATCATGCTCATTCTTCCTCTCTTTGCCAAGTTCGGTGCGACCTTGGCAACTCTCCCCCAGCCCGTAGTCGGAGCTATGTTTGTCGGACTGTTCGGTCTGATCGCTGCAGTCGGATTGTCAAACCTTCAGTTCGTCAATCTCAACAACGC
>CAZKZZ010000188.1:0-6266 GCA_964557375.1 uncultured Spirochaetales bacterium
GCACGATCTGGAATGTCTGCTGATCGAGGGAAAAGAGGTTTGATTGAAAATCGGAGAGTGTAACGCGCAAATCAGACCACGTGAGGTCCGCACCAATCTCTCCTCCGATAAGCAATTCAGTGCTCATTGCAGTGAATCCTGCTCGTTCCTTTCCAAATTTAAGATCAACCTGAGACCGAAGCTGAACGTTCAATCTCGAGTCTTGATTCTTGAGGCTTATAAAAAGACGGTCTATCGTGATAGTGTCGTGAGCAGTGTAAAACCGAACGTCGATGTTTTTCCCTGAAAACGTAAGGTCGAAACTTTCCCCGGGAGCTTCAAACAAAGGCTCGATGAGGCTGATGAGATCACTGTCTTTTTCGTAATTGAGAGTTACGGCGGAGTTGCGGATGCTGATCCTTCTGATAGAAGTTACCGGCTTCTCTGAAAACAGATCTCTAAACCTGTAATGCACTCTCAGCCTTTCGATAGAAAGCAGCGGTTGTTCCTGCTCCGTTTCGCTATAGATGGTGAGATCACGTATCTCTAAAAACCGAAAAATAGAAGGAGAAATGGAACTGTAGGTAATGTTCCTTCCCAATTCATTCTCAATAAGGACGATGATCTCGTTTTTTAGCCGTTCAGCACGCTGTGCAATCTTTTTCTGCAGCGGCTGGAGAAGGAGAAAAGTAGCAACCACGAGAATAACGAGAATGATGAGCTGAATAATATGTTTGAAAGCGGGATGATTCCTCACTTGATTTGCTTAACCTTCTCTATAAATAGTATCGCATGACACACTGTTTTCAATTCACTTTAGAGTCTACTGAAAAACAGAAATTTTTTCAGTAGACAACCTTACATAGAAGTGGAGTTTTGGCTAAGTATTTACTGTGTGTTAAATTATATACTGCTAATCAGCCAAAACTCCTTAACGTACCTGAAAAAAACCTTTTTTCAGGTACGTCACTATACTCAATTACAATAAATGAATAAAGTGTGAGTGGAAAACGGTGAATAAAAACAGAGTATTACAGCGATTTATCGTACTCGAGGGTTTGGACGGTTCAGGCACGACCACGCAGATGAATGAACTGGACAAACGGTTAAAAGAAGCAGGACAGGTCAGCCACACTACCTGTGAGCCGACCGAACACGAAATAGGACAATTTATCCGGCAGGTACTCTTAGGTGATGCACGTACCGATCCCCGTACCCTTGCTTATTTGTTCGCAGCCGATCGGAATGAGCACCTCTATAGAAAACCGGGAGGAATCTGCAGCCGTGTGGAAGAAGGCCAGGTTGTTATTTCCGACAGATATTTGTTTTCCTCTCTCGCTTATCAGAGTGGGAAGTGCGGTTTTGATTTTGTGTTCTCCCTTAATAAGGATTTTCCCCTTCCTGAGCATCTCGTCTTTCTCGAGGTTTCCCCTGAAACCTGCCAGGAACGGTTGAAAATGCGGACAAAAAAGGAGTTATACGATGATATGGCCGAACAAGAGCGAATACTTTCTTGGTATAAAAAAGGTATGAGTATATTTGAAAATTCCGAGATGCAGATCCACATTGTCTCGGGCGAAGATGACCAGGCAAAGATTGCTGAAAATATCTGGAGAGCGATCAAACCTCTTCCGATAAAATAAATATGAGGCGGATTTCACTCTTTTTTCTGCTACTATTCGTATGCGGGCTCATTGCTCCTGAGCGCTCCCACGGTTATAAAATACTGTACGCGGAACAGTTTTACCGCCTGTTCCATTACAATTTTTATCAATATCCCGAGGACCTGCAGGAAAATATCTTTTATTTAGAAGAAGCATTGAAAGCTGATTTCTGTAATCCCCTCAACGCATTGGCCAAGATCGAAAATAAGCAGGAGTGGGAACGGTACCGTAATCTCTTCAAAATGCACGTCAACCTAAAACTTGTTGAACTGTATTTACGGCTCGGCAGTAAGTACGACAAACAGGTAGCCTATTTCTTCAACGAACCGTGGAAAGAAGAGAACATAAAAAGTCTGGAAAAAGCGGAGAGAATCTACAACATGGCTTTTTATTATTGGGACGAGGCCAAAAGATGGGCATCCCGCATCGGTCATTCATATGTAACCATAGAGGAAATCCAGTACTGGGAAGACCAAAACTACCGGATATGGCAGGGTGAGCTCGATTACTCCGGCATTATACAGTCTCACCTCGATCGTCTCAGAGAGGTAAAACAGACGTTTGAAGAAATGGATGAGGATACCTATTAGCTGAGGATAAGAGGTAGAGATCACAGGCAGAGATTACAGGTGTGATGTTAAAAACATTGCGTCTCCGTAGGAAAAAAAGCGGTAATTTTCCCTTATAGCTTCCTGATAAGCCTTATCGATGCACTTTTTGCCGGCGAACGCGGTAACCATTACCAGCAGGCTGGATTTTGGAGTGTGAAAATTGGTAAACAACTGGTCTACTACTCGGAATGTGTAGCCGGGATAAATATAGAGATTGGTGCTGCCCGCCCCTGCTTGGAGAACATTGTTCTTCCAGGCCGATTCGAGTGTTCTCACCGTTGTCGTTCCTACAGCGGTAATCGGTCTGTTTTCATGTTTTGCCTTCGTAATAGCAGCCGCGCTTTCTTCCGGGATATCGTAGGTTTCTCTATGCATAGTGTGTTCTTCGATCTGTTCACTTCTTATAGGGGTGAAGGTGCCCAATCCGACCTGCAGATCGATAAAAACAACCTCGATACCGCGTTCGCGAATCGAGTCGATTATTTCCGGTGTAAAATGGAGTCCCGCGGTTGGGGCCGCAACCGAACCGATATCTTGTGAAAAAACGGTTTGATACCGTTGTTCATCCTGGGCAGTGGCCTCCCTTTTTATATAAGGAGGCAAAGGAACCGTGCCGTAATGGCCGAGATAGTCATCATCAACGGGAAAAGAGAATTTGATCGTACGGTGTGCACCATCTTCAGCGGTAATGGTACCTTCGAGTCCGCCTGGAAAAAGGAGCACTTTTCCCTTCCGCTGTTTTTTTGCTTTTTCGGTAATTGCTCTCCATTCGGTTTCACTGAGCTGCTGCGTCAATAACACTTCGATTCTGCCGCCGTGTTGTGATACGGCAAACAGCCGGGCCTTTCGCACTCTGGTCTTGTTAAAAACGACCACACTGCCCGCTTCGAGATGGGCGGGAAAATTTGTTACTGTGTCATGTTCTAAGCAGCAGGTTTTCGGATTGCAGACGAGCAGACGTGATTCACCCCGTTGCGCGGAGGGTTTTTGCGCAATCCGGTCTTCCGGGAGTTCAAAAAAGAAATCGCTGGTCTTCATGTTTCTGCGGTTTAATACCCAGTAATTCGTATGCGAGCGGTGTCACCACCCTGCCCCGCTGTGTCCGTTTTATAAACCCGCTTTGAATAAGGAACGGTTCATAAAAATCTTCGAGTGATTCGGTTGCTTCACCTACGGAGATAGCCAATGTTTCAGCTCCGACCGGGCCGCCCTTATATTTTTCGATGATCACTTTAAGGATTTCGCGGTCGTGACTTTCCAAACCGTATGTATCTATCTCTAATCTTTTGAGACTGCTCTTTACGATCGGAAGGTCGATGGTACCGTCCCCGTCGACTTGGGAAAAATCTCTGGTTCTTCGAAGCAGACGATTGGCTACCCGCGGTGTTCCGCGTGAACATTGGGCGAGTAGTTCCGCGGCACTGTGCTCAATGTCGATATGCAGAATCGAGGCCGAACGGTTTATGATGGAGACAATCTCTTTTTGAGTATAGAAATTGATTCGAACCGGTATACCGAATCTGCTGAAAAGAGGGCTTGCCACCTGACCCGCTTTTGTAGTTGCTCCGATCATTGTAAAGGGGGGAATCGGTATGCGGATCGATCGGGCTGAAGGCCCCTGCCCGATGATCCAATCGAGTTCAAAATCTTCCATGGCGATATAGAGCATCTCTTCTATCGCCGGTTTTAATCGGTGGATTTCATCAATAAAAAAAACCGTCCCTTCGGAAATTGTAGTCAGAAGACCTGCAAGGTCCTTCGGTTTTTCCAAGGCGGGCGCAGAAGTAATTTTGAAGTCTTTTCCTAACTCATTGGCGATAATTCCCGCGAGCGTGGTTTTCCCCAAACCGGGAGGGCCGCTCAAAAAGACATGATCGAGAGCTTCTTCCCGCTCCCGGGCGGCACGTATAAATACGGAGAGGTTCTCCTTTATTGCATCCTGGCCTTGAAAATCTCTGAGCAGTTTCGGGCGAAGGGTACTCTCAGTACCATCTTCATCAATATATTCGCTTTTTAAGTATCGTTTATCCTCTTCCATTGGCTTTTTAACTGCTTAGTAAGATAATTGCCTGTTTAAAGAGCTCATTTTCGAATGATTCTTTATTAGTTTCTGAAGCGGAGAGGTTATTCGCCGCTTCTTGAACTGCTTTTATCGCACTTTTTTTGTCGAAACCCATGTCAATCAATCCCTCGACAATTTCACGGAAACGGATCTCCTCTTGTTCGCCTTGCAGCTCTAATTTGCCGCTCAAAGCAAGGACTATTTTCTGTGCGGTTTTCTTTCCCAAACCGGGAAGAGTAGCAAGCTGGTCGACATCTCCCCGCTCTATGGTTTGCGCAAACTCTTCAACATTGCTTCCCGAGAGAATTTTGATTGCCTGTTTCGGTCCTATTCCGGAGATTGTAATCAGATCGAGAAAAATGGTCCTCTCTACTTCTGTTGAGAAACCGTACAACTGCATGGTGTCTTCCCGATGATGCAGGTAGACATACACCTTCACTTCCTGACCGACCACCGGCAGGTCCGATAGCGATGATGTGGTTGTATGGACAATCCACTCGATACCGCCTGTCAAAAGAAAAAGAGATGTCGGATTTTTTTCTGTAAGCATGCCCGCGATACTGTTAAACATTTTTCAAGCTCACTTGTGATGAATTAAAGTGACATACGGCTGCTGCAAGGGCGTCAGCCGCATGGTCCGGTGTCGGTATTGCCTGCAATCCGAGCAGGAGCTGTAACAACTGCTGTACCTGTTCTTTCGGCGCTTTTCCGTTTCCAACAATAGCCTGTTTTATTGCTTGAGGCGGATATTCCGAAGTTGCTACACCGCACTGAGTAAGTACCAGCAGCACGACACCTCTGGCTTGGGCAACCGGAATAGCGCTCGAGCTGTTTTTGGCAAAGTAAAGACTTTCGACACCAGCCTGATCAGGCTTATTTTTCTGAATGATTTTTGTGAGTTCGGTGTATATTTTTTCGAGACGCTTCCCTGCAGTCTGAGAGGAGGAAGTTGCTATTACACCGGAATCAATGAGAGAAAATCTGTTTTTTGCTGCGAGGATAATACCGTAGCCGGTGTGCGCAAGGCCTGGATCAACACCTAATACAATCATTCTCCTTCAAAATCAAAATCATCGGGAATATCTATATTTGTAGCAACCGATTGAACGTCGTCGTGATCTTCGAGTTGTTCGATGAGTTTGAGTGCTTTTCTCGTTGTGTCTTCATCTAGCTCGATCCTGCTGTCCGGGAGCATGGTAACTTCGGCAGTCTCTTCGTTAAACCCTTTTCCCTGGAGATTTTCGAGAACATTCGAGAAATCGTCAGGTTCGGTAAGAACTTCTATAATTTCACCCTCCGAGGTTACATCTTCGGCCCCTGCTTCGAGTGCGGCATCGATAATCTCATCTTCAGAATAGTTTCCACTGTCATAACCAATAATTCCTTTTCGATTAAAGAGATAAGATACACACCCGGTCTCTCCTAAGTTTCCGTTACCTTTTGACAGCAGATTGCGGATCTCAGCAGCAGTACGGTTTTTATTGTCCGTCAAAATATTGATAAGAATTGCTACCCCGCCCGGACCGTACGCCTCGTAGGTCATCTCCTGATAACTCGTCCCTTCGAGGTCACCAGTGCCTTTTTTTATTGCACGTTCAATATTGTCTTTCGGCATATTAGCCGATTTGGCTTTGAGCACAGCCGTACGAAGCGTAGGGTTCGTTTCTTCATCGCCGCCGCCTTCACGGGCAGCGATTGTTATTTCTTTGATAATTTTCGTAAAAATCTTTCCGCGTTTGGCATCCGCGGCACCCTTTTTATGTTTTATACTAGCCCATTTGCTATGGCCAGACATATTTGCTAATTCCTCCCCGAGTTGTAGTAGTGCTGTTTCACATCAAACTATCACATGAAAAAAATAGTATGTCAAGCTGAGCGTTTCACAGGAATGTTTCAATTACTGCCTCAAACCTTGTTACAGCGAGAAGCAGCAGAGCGGAGAAGGCAGTC
>CAZKZZ010000189.1:0-6035 GCA_964557375.1 uncultured Spirochaetales bacterium
TCGAAAGATATCCTGCTGCCAGCTTATCTCGCCGTTCATGGCCTGCTCCACCATGTCAGGCTGTTCTGACGGCTGCTGTTGATGTACGAAGTTGAAGAAAGGATCAAAATAACACCACGCTTCGATAAAACCGGCCAGAATTACATCGTACCCCTTCTCTTTAGCGGGTTCCACCATAGCGATGTATTCCTCGACACTGAACGATTCAGTAAAATGTTTTGGTTCGAATCCAATCTCTTTGAGCATGTCCTTATGATACCAGATGCATTCCGTCCAGACATCTTGTGGAGAGATAAATTCCCCCCTTAATATTAATACCCTTAAAATCGTATGCGGGCCCGAGCCAACTCTTCCATTCATCATCGATATATGGTTTCAGATCAATGAGTGCTCCTGAATCCACTACTTCAAATGCATCAGTCCCCGGATACACTGCAAAGAGGTCCGGTGCGTTCCCTCCGGCCAATGCAGGCTTGAGGAATTCATTGTAAGTCGTAACGGTATACTGCTGATACTCCACCGTATACCCCGGGTTCTCCTCTTCGAACAGCTCTATTATTGCCTTGTATGATTTTAAGATACCGTCATTACCGCCCTGCCAATCGGTAAATCGAAGTACTTCCGTTTTCTTGATTTGTTCTTCAACAGGTCCTTCAACTTCCGTCTTTCCCCCTGCCATTACTATTACTGCAGCGACAAGGAACAAAACAAAACCCAACACTAAGATTTTTTTCTTTTTCATCCTTATTCCTCCTTAAGATGAAATTGGTTTATTTTTCCAGCAGTTTTATTTGATACACGTGTAACAATAAATGGTATACTGCCGGTTGTCAAACATTTTTTATCGCCATTCTTTTCCCAGTTTCATATAACGCTTGTGCATTTTCTACCCGGATACCCGGGTGTATTTCGGATGTCGATCCGATTAACGTTTTTGCCCCTCCGGAATCCTGTATAGCCTGTTCTGTTGCCTTTATCACATCGTCTGGAGTACCGAAAGCTAGCATGTCCTGACAGTCGATCATAGACCCGATTACCGCTTCCGGAAACTCTTTCCGGAAGCGCTTTACATCCATTGTTGCAAGCGGTTCGCAGGGATTGATCGAATCAACCCCCATAGCGAGTATGTCAGGAATGACCGACCATTTTTTGCCGTCACTGTGCCAGATAACAAAATAGCCGTGTTTTTTCCACCGATCTACGCACCGCTTTACCCGCGGCAGCACCTGTTCGCGGATAAACTCAGGCGGGTAGATCAGCCCGGTATTGAATGCGATAGACTCAGAAATCAGTGCTATCTTAGAAAGACCTGTCGGGGCAAAACTTTCTATGCGGAATAATTCATGGTCAACGAGTGCATCGTAGTATGTAAAAAAAAGTTCCGGATAATCATTCTGTATAAAAACGAGATAATCGAAACCGAACCTGTTTTGAGCGGTATACAAACCCGGAACAATTTCCGGTGCGATCATCATTGTCGGTGCTAATTTATCTGCCACCTGTTTGAAATGTTTATTGACATCTTCGGGATAATTGTACTGTTCCCCGAATAAATTGAGGTGCTCTTTGGCCTGATGACAGAACATCTGTTTGTCGATACATGCATAAATTCTGTCTATGTCCTTTTTCATCATCTCTACCGCGTCGTCGAGGGTTTCAAACGGCCGGCGCAGAATTTCCTTGGTCCACCATTCATCCCGATACACAAACCCGTCTTCATCTGTTACCGTTTTAACTTCCAAATTGTCCGGTATACAGAAATGCCGCACCAAATCGAGCGTGTCCCTGACAGCTTCACAGGTAATATCTTCAGCATTTTTTGCATCGACCTTCTTTCCTGTTGTCTCCTCGATAAAATCGAGATTGTGAATGATGTCGAAGAGAGGGAGCCGGTCTACCGGTTTCCCTTCAAACGTATTAATGACCCGTTCTGTTCCCGTCATTGATCCTCCTTTAAAATCAGTTGAATTTTCTAAATGTTACGCCGAGAAAACTACACAAAAGCTGCAACTCCTCTCCGTAATCTCCGTACGCGATACTCCAGTGGTGTCCAGCCCCGGCCGCAACAACCTGGTCCAGAATATCCGCTACCGGCATGGTAAACCGTATTCTCATGGGGTTTCCCTCATACCACATGTCCGTGGGCTGGACCTCGCCTGTGAGAACAGTCATCCGGTAGTTTTCCCGTGAACCCATCATATTTACTGCAGTTACCACACCGAGCTGGTCCGCCGGAAAAAACACACCGACCCCGTCCCTGGTTTCGATGGAGCTGTGGAGGGTAATGGATTCTTTAGACCGCGCCATCGAAAAAGATCCTGCGCCGCAGTGCGAAAACATAATCTGGTTCACGTCGGGCAGCAGACGGAGAAAGTCCCCATTGATCGGCGCTCGTCCTGACATCAGATACAGCAGCCGCATCACGATCGTCGAATGAAGGTCCCCCTCGCAGCCGGCCCCGATTCCCTCGTCGTTTAGACGAGCTATCGGAAGGCACACTTTTGATTTAAGCTGGGTCCAGCAGTTTATCGAAAATGCATCGAGTTTCCTTTCTTCAACAATCTTCCTGATGCCGATAAAGGATTTTGAAGCAAGAATGCCGTCCGCTGGATCCACTTCTACTTTACCCACTCGAGATTGGACCCCTATCCAGTCTTCTTCTGCTTCTCTCCCGTTAACCGAATCCACGGTTTCCGCATACTCAAAATCCCTGACCGGGACCACAGTAACCCCGAATGTTTTTTTCAATCCGTATTCGTCAGCAGCCATGCTGAACATAATTTCCGGATTCTCACCCATGTAACCGGCCCGCATCTCCGTGAGTTTCTTTTTGAGAAAAGAGGCCGATGCGAAAACTTTTATGCGGCGAAGCACTGTTTCATCACCGATTTCTCCCGCAGCAATCGAATACTTCTTATCCAGATCGAAAAGAGTAGGATTTGCCAGCATGGCACCGACTAACGAGATGGAATCGATTTCTCTCTCGAGCGCAAAAATGAGGACCGGGACATCGCAGGTGTCTAAAAGACCCACTATAAAATGGTCCGGAACGAATGTGGTGTAGAGGACCAACAGAACATCGACCTCACGCTCACGGAACAGTATGCCCGCTTCTCGCGCAGTAAACGTATCTGTAACGGCATAGTCTACCATTTCAACATCGCAGTTCAGGCCGCGCAGCCACTGTATCAGTTCTCTGTACTTTGGCAGAGCGTTCTCATCTCCGAGAAAATAGCCGGGGAATGCAAACGGCACTGCACCGATGGTCGGTCTCATCTTTTTATCATTAATCACTGCAAAAACTCCGAATTAAATCGATTTCACGGAATCGATTTCATTTTTCTCTAAAAATGTAGTGCTGCAGATATTACTCATTCTCCGGTTCACCCTGTGGATTCTCTAATGATAAGTTCTACGGGAAATACGATCCTTTTATTCTGCCGCTTCCCCGACTCGATCGCATCAACGATTTCTTCCACCGCTTTTTCCGCTATTGCGGGAATCGGCTGCGAAATTGTGGTAATTCGCGGGGTCACAAACCGTGACAAAACGATATTGTCAAACCCGGTAACCGCTACCTGCTCCGGCACTCGAATATGCTCCTCGTGGAAGCATTCTATTGACCCGATCGCACTCAAATCGTCTTCCGTAACGAGTGCTGTAAAGGGTTTCTCAGTTTCGAGGAGTTTCTTCGCGGCGTTATATCCGGACTCCACCGAATATCCCCCCTGTATTATTAAATCGTCATCTATTGAAAGCCCGTTATCCTGCAATGCGGAGAGGAATCCTTCATACCGGTACCGGATTGCGGATTCCTCATCCACACTCTTCATGAAAGCAAATCTCGTATGCCCTTTCCTGATCAGGTAATTGGTAACATCCTTCATGCCCTGAAAACCGTCGGAGTGGATCGACGTAACCGGAAGATTTTCAACTGGCTGGTCCAGCACTACCACTGGGACCTTCTTCAGAATATCCACGAGATACGATTCGTATCCTCCTACATTGCGATACCAGCAGAATATTATCCCGTCGACCTGCCGCTGGAGCAATTTATCCACATACTCCTTCTCCCATACCGGGTCCATCTCAGTTGTACAAATTATAGCAAGATACCCTTTCGCACGGGCGGCCTTTTCTAAATAGTTGAGAAGCTCAGAATAGTACAGATTTGCGAAATCGGGAATAAAAACAGCGAAGGATTTCGTCTGCTGCAGTCTCATCCCGCGCGCAATAGCACTTGGCCGGTAATTGAGCGTTTCAACCGCACGTATTACTTTCTGTCTTGTTTTTTCATTGACCGGTTTATAGTCGTTCAGCACCCGCGAGACGGTCGTTCGAGAAACTCCGGCTAAATTAGCCACATCAGAAATGTTTGCCATAACAAGCATAACCCCCGCCCTATTATATCAGGATGCTCCTACACCGCAACGCCTCAGCTATTATCTCGATTTCTTCACTCCTGTCTCCATACCCGATAACCATGTGATGAGAAGGTCCTTCTCTGCACCACTCATCCATAAACTCGTGAATTGGTTTAGATACTCTTACCCTGCAGTTGGGATTTCCAATAGAAAGAATCGGACCCGGAATAATCTCGCCTATAGAATAGATAAACTTGAACCGGTCACCGGCTTCGTTTTGCGAGATATTGAGAAGTGTTACAGGCCCCTTTTTCATGTCGAAATCGATCCCCAATCCATGCCCGGATTTGCCGTGATGGACTTCCAAATGCTGCAATCTTGGAGGTCCTTCCGCCATATTGATGTTACTCGGCCCGTCATGACCGAAGAGAATGAAATTTTCATCGAAGTTCATCGTAAAAAACTCGACGAACATCCCGCCGGCACCGATCAAATCCATGAGTTTCATAGCCATAGCAGACTTTACGTCCCCTTCCGTGACTCCCGGCCTGCCTAAAGCAGCCAATCGTGATACGGCCAGCCCGGACTGCGCCCGCAGCTGGGTAATGAGCTCTCTCTCCCCCCACCAGTAATAGCCGAATGCATAAATATCATGTTTTTTTATCACTTCATCGTATGCAACTGCAGCCTGAGCGGAAAACCGCATATGTTCGTTGGTAACCGTTTTGTCCACCTCATAGAGGGTCCTGAATTGCCGGTACATATTTTCGAGTTGATCTTCTTGTACCCGGTTGAACGCATTTTCGATTTCTTCGATTTCAGGTTCTACGAGCATTCTACCGGTCGTTCTCAGCAGCCTGCTCCCGTCAATGGGCATATCAGTCATGTGGGTATACACTTCCCCGATGAGGCCGATATTCATACGTTTAAAAAATTTTGCAGCAGCTGCCCCTTTGATATCAGCTTCGATCTCCCTCAGTAATCGCGGATCATCAAAGTAACCCGTTCTCACTTTGAACTTTTTACCGAGATTTACCAGTGCACCTGCGTATTCGGGGATGCAGCACACTCCTTCATGATGCAGATAGACTGTCGTATCCGCAGCTTCATAATCGTATGAAGCATCTTCATGCGCATTGAGGATCCGTATGGGAATACCCAAATCATACACAGCGGGTACGATCTGCATACTCACTGTATAACCGAAAGGGAATATGATGATGAGATCGACATCTTCTCTCACATACAGTTCAGCTGCCTTCGCTGCTTTAACCGCATTATCGACTAAGCCAGGTGTTACGACCTTTCCGTATGTACCGAGTAAGCCGAGCAGCTTCTCATACATAGCCATTCCCATCTCCTTGAGATCGGGAAACTGGGGCCAATAGTAGTCGTGCCCGGTAGGAAGCAGGCCTATTTTTGGTGACGCAGTTGTATACTCCCGCTCCTCTCGGAGAGAAGAAAGGATTTCATCATATGTTTCAGCCATGTTTTTTCCTATAATTTTACATTATGGTATCGATTTCATGGAATCGTTTCCATAATATCATGGGATTTAGCAGGCTGTCAACGTTTTTTTTTCTTATTTTCGACGGGGACCGCTCGATTCCCGGACCACCACTTCTCCATCAAGAAAAATGGAAGTATTCCTTTTCCGCTTTTTTTCGATGA
>CAZKZZ010000190.1:0-6033 GCA_964557375.1 uncultured Spirochaetales bacterium
GATGCTGCAAGGAGAAATACCGTCCTGCTTCCCACAATGACCCGGCTGAAAACGTCCCTTCCATACCTGTCGGTCCCAAAAGGATGTTCGATGGAAGGACCTTTGAATCTATCTTTTAAATCGTGCTCCACAGGATCATGAGGAACAATATAGGGCCCGAAAAGAGCAAGGAGAAACCAAATGATAATAACAATAAAGCTTATGAAGGCAATAGGAGACTTTTTGATGCGTCGGACAAACGTTCCGAATCCTATAAAAAAATCCTTGAATGCGGTCCCCAGTTTCTGGTTCCATGTTCTTACTTTGAATTCACCGATATCACTCATCACTGCACCGCCTTATGAATACCGTATCCTGGGATTAAGCCAGGTGTAGATGATATCGGCCAGGAGATTGAGTATCAGATAAGCACCCCCCATCACTAGAACCGAAGCTTCGATCAAAGGAACATCCCGTTGTTTAATAGCGAAAAGCACGAGCCTGCCCAACCCCGGAAATCCAAATACAGTTTCTACAATAATAATGCCTCCGATAAGCCAGCCCAGGTTCATAGCAATAATGGTCACTGCCGGAAGAAGAGCATTTTTCAAGATGTGCCGAGTTATCACCTTAAATCGGGGTAGTCCTTTCAGCACGGCCGTACGGGCATAATAAGAACGGGAAGCATCGATCACACTGGCCCGGACCATCCTTGCCACATATCCTAACAGCACCAATGATACGGTGAGGATAGGAAGGATAAGCAGTTTAAACTGAGGGAGAAGCGCTCCTGTAGGATCGATTGCACTGGTTGCCGGCAGCAGTCCCAACCATACCGAAAAGAGAAGCATAAGAAAGGTACCCGAAATAAACTCCGGGACGGACAGCGCGATGAGGGTTAGGGTCGAAATGAGATTGTCCGCCCAGGACTCTTCGTTGAGTCCGGCCAATACACCTAAGAGAATCGAGATTGGAACAAGAAAGAGAGTAGCAACACCGGCGAGAAAAAGCGAGTTTCTTCCTCGGCGGATGATCAGATCGGAGACCTCTACTCCGGGGATGGAGAGAGATTCACCCATATCTCCTTTGAGGATGCCGCCGATCCAGTCAAAATACCGGACATGGAGCGGATCGTTTAAGCCCAATTTCTGCCGAAGCGCCGACAATGCCTCTTCTGTTACATTCTGTCCCAGGATCATCTGGGCCACATCACCGGGGACAGCCTCAACAATCAGAAAAATCAATGTGGATGCTATGAAAAGTGCAACCACAATAAAGAATAAACGTTTTACGACATACGTTAACACAAAGCCCTACCTCGCAGACGATGAAATCTGCTGCCTCTCCGGTTAGTCGTATCTTTTAAATACTCTCTCCTGACGAGAGGCAGCATATTGGTTTATACCAGTATCACAGATTTATTTGGTCTTGATAAACCGGTAATCATTGATCCAGTTTCGCGTCATGTAGAAGTCTTCAATCCTCGTTGATGTAGCACCGAAGTAAGGCTGAAAGAAAGAAATGATCGATGGGCCGTCATCATGCAGGATCTGCTGGATTTGGGAGAATAGCTGTTGGCGCTTCTCCTCGTTGGTTTCAGCGCTCAACTGTTCTACCAGTTTATCCAATTCCTCGTTACAGTAGTGTCCCTCATTCCAAGGGGCGCCGCACTTATAGGCCAGGTTGAGAAGCTGTGTAGGATCTTCCCGGTGTCCCCATAATGTGGCTTTAAACTTTGCATCGAGCCAGTATTTTGAAAGATAGACATCTCGTGTGGATGTACTGATTTCTACTGTGATGCCCGCTTTCTTGGCCATCTGCTGGTAGGCGAGAACCACATCGAGAACCGGCGGAATGTTTGAACCACAGTAGATGGTTACAGTCAGTCCGTCCGGATAACCGGCTTCTTCGAGAAGCCGTTTTGCCTCTTCGATGTTCTGTTCTCTAATACCGCCTAAGTCATCGTAGTTGGGATTAAACGGAGGAATGGGATGATCATTAGCGAGCGTACCCATACCGTACATGACCGATTCGAGCATCTCTTCTCTGTCGACAACCAGTTTCATCGCTTTTCGCACCCGCGGGTCGTCAAACGGTTCCTGGTCGCACCGCATGGAAAGCGGTACATGGTGTGCCAATTCGATATAATCACCAATTACGTTGTTGGCAGAATCGAGACGCCGATATTGGTCAACACTGATGTCGGTTATGATATCTGCCTGACCGGATTCCATCATCTTGATCTGGGTTTCGGTTTCGGGGATGAAGAGAATCTCGAGGGTATCCATGTAGGGGACACCGTCGATCCAGTAATCGGGATTGGCCTCGAATGTTACCCGTTCCCGCGGAACGTAGTTTTTGACCATCCAGGCACCGGTCCCCGAAGGCTCGGTCTCTCCTTTCTCATCGTAGTTATAATCATGGGCAAGGATTGCAGCATTGAAATCGAGCAGTTTGAGATCGAGGTTTACTTCCGATTTGTTTAGGTGAAACCGGGCCGTATATTTATCAACTACTTCTACTCTATCGAGAAGATCTCCAAATACACCCTGGAGTGCTGAGCCTAAATCGGGATCGATCCACCGTTCAGCCGTAAACTTGACGTCTTCGGCAGTAAGTTCGGTCCCGTGATGGAACATCACTCCTTCCCGAAGCTTGAACGTCCACGTTTTTGCGTCATCCGACATTTCGTATGATTCAGCCAGTGACGGGACTACCTCTCCGGTTTCCCCGTCAATACGAACCAGCCAATCGTAGACACAGCTTGCAAAGATTGCTCCCGCACCGGCAGACATTGATCCCGGTGTTACCCTGTCCGGGGGTACGATCAGAGCGCGAACCGGCCCTTCCGGGGTCTTTGCAGCTTGTCCGCCTTCCTGCTGCCCTGCTGCGAATGCAAACGCAGTGGTCATCAAGAGGACCAACAATAGTGAGACAATTTTCTTAACCATATGTTACCTCCAAAAAGTTTTTCTATTTCTAAATGGCGAGCGCCTCAACTCCTGTGAGACTTGCACCCATAGAAACTTCAATACCAACTGACCGCAGATACTGTTCTACACCGAACAATACGGGGACGAGATTCCCCGGTGTTGCGGTCTGTCCGATGTGGCCGATGCGAAACATCTTGTTATAGAGATCGAACAGGCCGTTGCTTATTTCAGTGTTGTACCGCCGGACAATAAACTGAATCATCTCGTTTATGTCGATGTTATGCGTGTTCGCTAAAACTGTTTCGACACTGGAGTAACTGCCCGGTTCCGTGAAAAGCTCGAACCCGCAGTTTCGCATTCCGGCACGTGCAGCTTCTGCAATTTGGGCATGCCTAGCGATCCTGTTCTCGATTCCTTCTTTTAGGATTGCTTCAAGACTCTTCTCTAATGCCAATACATTGTTAACAGGCATAGTCACAGGGAGCGGATAGTACACTCCCTTCCGAATTTCATTTCCCTCTGTTGTCTGTTTCCAGCGGAGGAGGTCCGAGAACCAGCCGTTGTTTCGCCGGCTGTTCTCCGGAATCATGCTCCATCCCCGTTCACTCACACAGACCATTCCCAGACCGGGAGGGGATTCCAATCCCTTCTGAGAGGCCGTCGAACACACAGCCACTTTCCACTCTTCCATTTGAAAATCTTCGATACCGATTGATGAAACTGCATCGACAGCAAGAGGAATATTGTACGCTGCGGCAATTTCTCCGATCTCTTTTACCGGATTCATCACGCCGGTAGAAGTCTCGAGATGAGCAATAAAAATTGCAGCTACATCGAGATTATTATTGATCGCTTCCTCGACCATTTCGGGACGAATCATCTTTCCATAGGGGACGGAGGTTTCAATAGGGACTCCTCCGTAGGATTCGACCATCGATTTAACCCGTGCACTGAAGGTACCGTTTACTCCGGTAATCACCTTATCCCCGGCAGCAACAAGGCTTCCCACAGCAACATCAAGAGCAACGCTTCCCGAACCGGGTAATATGAACACATGACCAGTTTTATCTACATTGAAGAGGCGCCGCATTTTTTCGACACAGGAGTTGTACACATCAATCGCATCCTGATGATAATGGGCAATTTGAGCTGTTCCCATTGCTTCGAGAACTGCATGATCAACTTCGACCGGCCCGGGCACCATGAGATTGATTTTGCTCATCGATTTATCCTTTACCTTTATTCCTCTTTTTATTCACCTTGCCTCTGCTTAATACGTCCTTCCACGGCCTCCGCTGTACTCACCGCGACCTTTACGGCTGGGGAATACGAAGGTCGGACGGCCCCTGTTCGGACAGTTTCGAATTTGGAGCATGTTCTCCTATGATCTCCCGCAGGATTTCGCAGTAACGCACTTTCTGTCTCGCATTCTCCACATTCGGCTGGAGCTCCTGCTTCAAGTAGCAGGGGGAAGAAACCCGGACAATTTCCGGGGACTCCCAGAACCGGTTAAATACACCGAGGATCTCGAAGCTCACAACCACGATGTCGAGGGTTATACTCAAAACCTTGCGAAGGGCGGCAAGCATGGGAAGCGTAAGATCGGTGATAGGGTTCAAGCTGTCGGCACCAAGGTTTTCCAGCAATTTTGCCCCCGCGGGATTTGCAAATCCCTGGGTATATGAAACTTTATATACAAGGTCCTGAGGCAGATCATCATTCTCCCTTATTTGATGAAAAAGCCAGAGAAGATCCTCACTGTAAAACAAAAAGCCGCGAATTCCCGCATCGATAGACCGCATCACATCGTAAAGGAAGTACCTGATATTATCAGCACCCCGTACATTGACACCCGAATACTTACCCCAATCAGAGTAGGTGTGTTTTCCAATATCATGATTTGCACGCGGGCCGGGCAGGACAATCACTTCGATCTGGGCATCATGCCCCATCTGGGCAAGTTCCCGCAGCTCACCTGATGTAAGCAAATGGGTCCCAGGACCCATACAGATGACACGATGTATCGGCACATTGCGTTTTTCTTTCTCATCTACAAGTGCCGCCATTTCAGGGAGAGCGTCGATCCCTGATATTTCCATTCGATAGTGAGCCCCATCCGGAAAAGTAGCTCCGGACGTGGGAATGTCGTAAAGGTCACCGCCGGGGATACCGCAACGTTCAATCATTTTTCGATACTTGTCCACACAAACCTCCATGGCATCCTATTTATGCCAGCATGCTTTCTGCTGGTATGACCATAATACCAGAAGGCCTCTTATTTGTCAATGAAAAGAATCATTATTATCGGAGGGGAATTGTTACTCGGCCACCTGTTCGACTATTCGCTCTTCGACGTAATCCATTAGGTGATGATACGCCCGTGCGGCAGCTTTGGGGTCATGATCACTGATAGCCTTATAAATAGGCCGGTGTAGAGGGACCGAATCCGGAAATAGAGTCTCGTCTCCGAAATGAAAGTTGTCCCAGTGTTTGAATATGAACTCAAAGAGAACATACACGAGGAAGTTCCCCGATGCCCGATGCAGCGACATATGGAGTTCCCGGTCTTCTTTTTTACCGGGATTTCCTTTTTTGTATTGATCTTCATAAGCTTCGAGATTCCTTCGAATCTCTTCAATCTGGTCGTCAGAAGCGTTACGAGCAGCCAAATCCACAGATAACGCGCCTAAAGGTCTACGGACCTGGTATAATTCGAGTAGAGTAATCTTTTTCTGCTGCAGATTCGATAAAAACTCATCATCGAGGATTACACTACTGCGGTTCCCAACAAATATCCCCTTTCCGGAGATAACTTCGATGATTCCCTGGGATTCCAGAACGCGGAGTGCCTCCCGCAACGAGGACCGTCCTATTCCGAGTTTTTCGGCCAATACTCGTTCAGAGGGGAGTTTATCTTTTGCATGGAGATTGTTTTCTTCTATATAATTCTCGATTATTCTTGCAACTTCGGTGTGTAATTTTATTTTCTTTATTTTATCGAACTCCATTGTCATTGCATTACCACTCCCGGCCGCTGCACTTCATAGAAAACAATCCATTGTGCTTCTTGCAAAAATCGGTTATTTTTGCAAGAAGCCTTTGCACTGGTCTGATATGTTAC
>CAZKZZ010000191.1:0-6007 GCA_964557375.1 uncultured Spirochaetales bacterium
GCATCGATTGTATCTTTGAGATCTACCAATCCCCGTTTTTTTGCTTCCTCTCTCCACTCATGGGAATAATTATCGGCACTGTATAATATGCGGCCGTTATCCTTGACAATCCCTGCGAGAATATCCCGCACAGCCGTCTCCGAGTCAGGTGATTGCTCGAGCTCATCTGCAATTACTGAGAGAATCTCAGCCACTGCGACATTCAAAGAAAAGACAGGCCGTGAAATGGTAAGACCCGAACCGGGGGTACGAAACTCGAATCGGTTCCCTGTAAAAGCGATCGGCGAAGTCCTGTTTCGATCAGATAAATCTTTCGGAAGCGGGGAGAGGGTCTTCACACCAAGCCGGATCTCTCCTTGTTTATGGGCCTCGGCGGTCCCGTTTTCAGCAAACTGTTCGATTATCGAATGGAGCTGATCTCCTAAGAAGATACTCATGATAGCAGGCGGGGCCTCCATCGCTCCCATGCGCAGATCGTTTCCCGGGGTTGCAACACTTTCCCGGATAAGTTCCGGATAGGTATCAACCGCCTTGATAAAGGCACAGAGAAAAATAAAGAAAATAGTGTTCTCGTGTACAGTCTTTCCCGGGTCGAGCAGGTTAACACCCCTGTCAGTTGCAAGACTCCAGTTGATATGTTTTCCGGACCCTCCGAGAGTAGAAAACGGCTTGTCATGGATCAAACATTCGAGCCCATGACGGGCAGCAACTTTCTGGAGGGTCTGCATAATGAGCTGATTTTGGTCTGTGGCAACGTTCACACTGGAAAACTCAGGAGCGATCTCGAATTGTGAAGGTGAGATCTCATGGTGCTGGGTTTTCGCCAAAATTCCGAGCTTCCACAGTTCATTGTTGAGTTCAGCCATAAAAGAGGCGACCTGTTCTCCGATGGCACCGAAATAGTGTACGGAGAGCGCCATATTCTTCGGCGGCCGGGCGCCGAATAGAGTACGACCGGTCTCTTTTATATCGAGTCTGTTCTCTACGAACCGCTTTTCGATAAGGAAATACTCCTGTTCCGCGCCGACTGTGGCAAAAACCCGTTTCGTCTTCTCATCACCAAGCGCCCTCAACACCCGTAAGGCTTCCCTGTTTATCGCCTCATTCGTACGCAGAAGGGGGGTCTTATAGTCCAAGGCATCACCTGTGTAGGAACAGAACGCACTCGGTATAAACATCGTAATATTGTCCCCATCCTCTTTTATAAAGGCAGGTGAGGTATAATCCCATACCGTATATCCCCGTGCTTCAAAACTCTCCCGCAGACTGCCGGCCGGGAAACTCGAGGCGTCCGGTTCACCCCGGATCAGGTCTTTACCGCTGAACTCGATAATCACATCACCCCCTTTGGTCGGGGAGAGAAATGAAGTGTGCTTTTCGGCCGTCAATCCTGTTAGCGGCTGAAACCAGTGGCAAAAATGGGTAGCGCCCTTCTCCACGGCCCAATCTTTCATCGCGTTTGCGACAATATCCGCGGTTGGAGCATCGAGAGCCCGGCCCTCTTCGATCGTCTTTGACAATTTCTGAAATACATTCATGGGGAGACGTTCCCGCATGACCGATATATCAAACAGGTTTGCCCCGAAAAAGTCGGTAACCGTTTCACTCGAAGCAGTAATAAAATCTTTTTCCGTCATATTCTTGTTCCTTGGTCCTTCTTGGTCCTTTTTGGCTTTTCACTCAGGCGTGAACAACATTCCACCGTATGGAAAATACCGATATTATATTAGAGAGATAATTCATTTTCCGCGCAGAAATCAGAAAAACTGCGGTGCTGCATGCTGAATGCGGACGGTTCTGTTTTCCGGGCAATGATCGCGTAGTAGTACAGCTTTTCGCCTTTCAATGATTCTCGATGACAATACCGCTGAATCGACACGATTTCGAAGCTATTGTTCATCATATCTTCGATGGTGGAGCGGAAACCCGTACAGTCGGTCTCAGAGAGGAACTTGTCCCGAATGTTGAAAGCGATCCACCCCCCCGGCGGAAGCAGCTTGCTTGCATTGAGGAATGCCTTCGTAGAAATATCATGAAACCCGAGAGCGGCAACAGTAATAAGGGCGTTGATGTTGCATGATACAAGCTCATTTTCATCTTCTTCGGAAAGATTGCAGAAATCTGCTATAAAATAATCGTCATATACACCGGGCCGATCTCTATACGCGGCCTCTTTCGCTTCGGAGATGATATCCACCCCGATTATGTGGTTGCAGTCAAGATTCCGCACTAAATAATCGGCAACAACCCCGTTTCCGGCCCCGAAATCGAGCACATTGAGTGCGCCGAGTTCCTCCGGATTGTTACTGGTTTTGGCAATTTCTTCTGCCAATAAGCCGGTGACCACTTCCGGCGAGCGGCATTTCAGCCGATTATATACTACCTCTTCATATAATCCGGGAATCGAATACATTTCATCATAATCATGAATCCGAATTTTTTTCCTGGTTCCGTCACTGGAGACCTCAACCCATTCTTCATCCTGGTCGAGGGCTGATGTAAGATCGGGATACCTTATCTCATAATCTCTACCCAATTTTGGATTTGTTTCTGTTTTCATAGCTATTTACCTCTCTGTTTATTCAAATATTGATAGTACAGACATTTTTAGCAATTATTTTTTCAACTGAAACTATTATAGCAAAAAAAACAATCCTTGTAAACATGCCGTACACCATCCGCCAGGCTTCCCTCCCCAACGTCAAATTTCATGTAACAAGGTTTGAGGCACTAAGAAAAGAAAACCCCGAGAACGCGGTCGATCTGCTCGAGCTCATCTCTAAGCTTTTCGGCCTGCTCAGCGGACATCCCGTATTTCCGTTTCAGCTCTAAGGTTTCGGTCAACACCTTCTCGATCCCGTCGACCGCTTCATCCGCACGCAAATCATCATTCATCTTTGTTTGAAACAGAATCGGCAGCTCCGAAATCAGTTTATCGAGCCTCTGCTGCTCGCTCTTGTAATATTTCTTTTGGGGCGGGGCCGCTTTTGCCGATGTACTCCCAGCGTGTGTGGTTTCGATTGCTTCACCGATTTTTCCTCGAATTCTCTGTAACCGTTTTTTACAATTGCCGATGAACTCCTCGGTTATATTGAGTTTATCACGATAGTGGCTGTAGAGGAGGAGGAAACGGACCTGTTTCGGTTCACAACCCTTTTTATACACCTGTTCGGGATAAAGTGTGTTCCCCTTCGATTTTGACATCTTATCTCCATTAACGATGAGATGTTCACCGTGATACCAGTAGTGCGCGAGTTCCGTTCCGTAAGCTCCTTCGATTACAGCCCGGTTATAATCATGATGGCGATACACGTTGTCGATACCTCCGGTGTGTATGTCGATTTCAGGACCGAGTGTCTTGATGATCATGGCCGAATCCTGAATATTCCATGCCGGTCTTCCCCTGCCGATCTCCGTATCCCACAAGCCTTCTCCGGGTTTCTCATCAGTTCCGTGCCAAAGGATAAAATCGCCCAAATTCCACCGTTTGCCTCGATATGTGTCTTTTGAAAACCGCACTTTCTTCTTCGGCCATCGGGACATATCGAGCCCGAACACCTCTCCGAATCGGGGATATTTGAGAGGGTCATAATACACATTACCATCATGCCAATATGCAATCCCCTCCTCGATAAGAAGCTGTATGAGCTGCACCGCCTCTTCAACGCTTTCCGTAGCTCTCGGAATCTCAGTAGGGAGGAAAATACCGAGCTGTCGGGCATTGGTATTGAAGTCTTCGATTACGGGGTCTGTCAAATCCCGTATGCTCTTGCCCTCTTTTTCAGCCTGAACAATTGCCTTGTCCTCGATATCAGTATAATTGATTGCACGCTCTACTAAAAAACCCAAATACTCGAGGTATTTCTGAAGAATATCCTCGAACATATAGGTGCGGTAATTGCCGAGATGCTGTTTCTGATAGACGGATGGACCGCAGGTGAACAATTTCACTACCCCCGGGGTGCGCGGTACAAACTGTTCTTCCCGTTTTGTCAAAGTGTTGTACATCACAAGCTGTTTCGTTTTGTCGTTTTTGTCCATTCTATCGCTTCCTCCCTACGAAATACGGCATTACCTGTGCTTCTTGCAAAAATCGGCTATTTTTGCAAGAAACATGCGAACTATGTTCGTATGAAGTTTTTGGTCTCGAGAATGAATAATCTACTATATTACAATAAATTACCAAAAACTTCACTCAACATTAAGGTAGCTCTTTCAAAATTAGTCTTAATTTTGAAAGAGCCTCACCTTAAAGATAGAAAAACTGCGGTAATTTGAAAACTCTTTTCTTACTCTTTTCTACCGAATATGATGCAAAAATCAGTATAATGAGATAAAATCTGTCTAATATGCCCCACTATTCCAGTACTACCGACGGACACTTTGATCTTTTCTACCGACGCGGATGGGCCTACCTTGTCGTCCATCCCCCTGCTCCCGGCGGTAAACCGGTTTACCAGGAAGATATCGAAAGCAGGATGAAACTGCTCGGGGTCCCAAAGGTCGAGTCCAAAAAAATAAGAGCAATAATAGAGGAAGCGAAAGGGAAAGCCGAACCGCTGGTGGAATGGCCTGAAGGGAGCAGACTCGCATCTGAGATTTCAGTTTTCATTTCAGAAGACAAGATGTCCGCCTCGGTTGTCGTAAAACCTCCCAAAAAAGGGGCGGCCCCTCCCCTGCCCGAGGATATAGAAGCTGAACTGATAGCAGCAGGCGTTCTCTACGGTATTAATCAGGACACAATAGAGCGCCTTTTATCCGGACGGGAGTATGAAAAGAAGGTCCTCGTGGCCGAGGGAGCCGCTCCCGTACACGGAAGTTCCGGGGAGATCCGATACCACTTCAACCCCAACCGGGGAAAACCGTATTTGGAAATGGAGTTCGGGAGGATCAATCTCAAAGAGTTAAACTTTATCGAAAACAAGAAAGAAGGTGACCTGTTAGCGGAGCTGCTCCCGCCCGTACAGCCGAAGGACGGTAAAACGGTGACCGGAGAGATACTTCCCGCGGATACTGCCTCGAACGTTGTTACACTGAAGGGAGGGAAAAACACCCGGCTATCTGAGGACAGGACGGCCCTCTATGCGGCTGCAGACGGGAATGTACGGCGGCTCGAACCGAAGGGGACAGTTATCATCGAGCCGGTCGTTACCGTCGACAATGTCAACTACGAAACCGGGAATATCTACTTCGACGGCTCCGTTGTAGTCAACAAGGGTATTGCCGACGGGTTTGTCATAGAAGCGGATGGCGACATTCAGGTCGGACGGGGGGTCGGCAAGGCCACCCTGAAAGCGGGCGGAAATATTCTTCTTAAAACCGGAATAAACGGAAACAAAGCGGGACATATAGAATGCGGAGGAAACCTGTTTGCAAAATATGTGGAGAGTTCAACCATAATCTGTAAGGGGCACCTGTTAGCTGAAGAGGCGATCATGCATTCCCGTCTTTCGGTGTGGAAACATTGCGTCTTGAACGGTCGACGTTCCGAGATCATAGCGGGCAATCTCATCGTCGGAGGCAGCCTCTGGTGTAAAAAGCTGGGAAGCATCTATGAGGCTCCCACTACTGTGGCAATCGGCATACCTCCGGAACTGCTCACCGAATACCGGGACGCAAAAAAAATGGTAGAAGAGAAGCAGGAGCAGTATAATAACATTGAGGAGAAACTCGAACAGATTGAGCGGGCGATTGCAGACGGGCACCAGGAAAATAAACTGTTCGAAGCCCGCCGGCAGCTCACCTCGACAGCGGCCGATATATCAGGCGAACTGCCTGTCCTCCGGCACACAATAAACGAACTGCGGTCGCAGCTTAGGGCCTCCCGCCGCAGTATTGTGGTAGTCGAAGACACCATGTATAAGAACGTTACGATCATCTTTGGGAATATGGAATATCGTGCCCCGGACAAAGGGGTGAGAAAAACGATCCTCAAAGCGGGTGAGAAGAACGTCGTTGAATCCGGTTTTAACCCGTTCGAAAAACCGGAACTTTCTTTTGAAGGAGA
>CAZKZZ010000192.1:0-5927 GCA_964557375.1 uncultured Spirochaetales bacterium
CTACCAGGGTATCTAATCCTGTTCGCTCCCCACGCTTTCGCGCCTCAGCGTCAGTCCAGGACCAGGAGGTCGCCTTCGCCACCGGTATTCTTCCTGATATCTACAGATTTCACCCCTACACCAGGAATTCTACCTCCCCCTTCCGGACTCTAGTCTTGCAGTTCCCAGCGCACATACACAGTTAAGCCGTGCACTTTCACACCAGGCTTACAAAACAGCCTACACGCCCTTTACGCCCAATAATTCCGAACAACGCTCGCCCCTTACGTGTTACCGCGGCTGCTGGCACGTAATTAGCCGGGGCTTATTCCCTAGTTCGTGTCATCGATGAGGCATTACCTCCTCACCTTATTCTTCCCCAGGAAAAGTGCTTTACAACGTTTCCGCCTTCATCACACACGCGGCGTCGCTCCGTCAGACTTTCGTCCATTGCGGAAGATTCTTAGCTGCTGCCTCCCGTAGGAGTCTGGGCCGTGTCTCAGTCCCAGTGTGGCCGATCACCCTCTCAGGCCGGCTACCCATCGTCGCCTTGGTAGGCCGTTACCCCACCAACTAACTAATGGGACGCAGGCTCATCTTAAGGCGGTGCCATAGCACCTTTCCCCCTCTACCCGCAAGTACAGGGACTCATCCGGTCTTACCCTGTGTTTCCACAGGCTATCCCAGGCCTCAAGGTAGATCACCTACGTGTTACTCACCAGTTCGCCACTCTCAGCACAGTGCAAGCACCATGCGTACCGTTCGACTTGCATGCTTAAAACGCGCCGCCAGCGTTCGTTCTGAGCCAGGATCAAACTCTCCATCATAGTATAACTCTGCTCCCGAAGGAGCAGATCAGTTCTCAATTCAATTCTCTCCTCACCAAGCTCTGCTTCTTGTTTTTTCCCCTTCCCTTTTCTTTCTCAAAGATCAATTACTCCGCTTACCCTCTTTTTTTGGGTGCGGCAGCTATTTTCATCGGCATATATATGAATGTACATAAGAGAACATTACATGCCGGGATGCTATATATAATGAATGTTTAAAAAATTGTCAACAGTGTTATTCGTATTTCTTTAATAAAACTTCTTTTTCTGCAACCCTTCGTTTAACATCCTGTATCTCATCAAGCAGTTCTTTGATTTCCGGCGTATTCTCGGAGACGGTTCTATCCTCTCCCTCTGTGAGAGACTTATACACTACAGTACCGAGCTTTCCCACCAATTTTTCAGCCTGATTCTCCAGCTGCAGTATTTCGAACTTTAACACACCTTTATCGCCTAGATCAACAGCTTTTTCTCGTGCTCTGGCAAACATATCTTTGGATGAATCGAGCCCTTTATTGAGAGTGTCCTGTATTCGATCCATAAAATTCATTTGCATCCCCCTTTCTCAATATGATTTCTAAAAAAATACCTTTATATAAAATACGGCTGAAAAGTAGGGAAATCAAGTATACAGGCCTGCTCCTCCGGCGAGAAACTGGATACATCCGGGTGACAGAACGTTTTTTTTCCGATACTCTAATGGCGTGGAAGAAGAAAACCAGCATGAAAATGATGAATCTACAACTAAGTTTTTCCGCTGCAGAACGTGCGGAGACTTCGTTAAAGAAGAGGAAGCAGTAAATAAAATTTACTGCTCAAATATCTGTGCTCGGCGTTATATCCGGTGTATCAATTGCGGTCGGTATTTTATCAAAGTGTATAAAGACCAGTCACCCCTCTGTACTCCGGAATGCGAAGAGTATTTTGCAGAAAAGATCAAATATTTTAACAGAGTAAATTTAGGAGGAAACCAATGAATCTGATATTTTTAGGACCACCGGGGGCTGGAAAAGGTACTGTAGCAAAACGGTTGAGTGAAGAAAAACATATCCCTCATGTTTCGACCGGAGATCTGTTTAGGGAAGAGATAAAAAATGAAACTGATCTGGGTAAAAAGGTGCAGAAAATAATGTCCGACGGTGATCTAGTCCCGGACGAGTTGACCACTGAAATTGTCAAGAAGCGGCTGTCCCAGCCTGATGCTCAAGATGGTGTTATACTCGATGGTTTTCCAAGGACCACACCTCAGGCTGATGCTTTAGGCGAGTTCTGCAAAATCGACGGTGTGATTTACTTCGATATTCCAGATAAAGAAGTGGTCAAACGTTTATCAGGAAGACGGATCGCCAAAAAATCCGGCAGGATATATCACGTCGAATATAATCCTCCTAAGACCCCCGGAATTGATGACGAAACGGGAGAGCCGCTCATTACGAGACCCGATGATCAGGAGGATGCAGTTAGAAACCGTCTCGAGGTATACAAAAAACAAACGGCACCGCTGATCGAATATTATAAATCAAAAGGAAAACTCATAAATATCGACGCTTCCTCAGCACCGGAAGAAGTATATAAATCAGTCAAAGAGACCGTAGAGACTCTGTAGGGCATCTCTGAGATCTGATTTACCGGGATCCGCTAACAGCTGCCGATATCAGCTCTTAGCGGGATTCTCCTCTTCACTTTTCTCGTCTCCTGTCTCATTTATCTCAGAAGGAGTAGTGTCGAGAAGTTCCTCTTCGAGAAGCTCTTCTTCATCGATGAGTTGTTTTTCGAGCAGATACTCTTCGACCTGTTCAGGATTGATCAGTTCCGGATCGCGGGCCAACTCGAGAAGTTTCTGTTTTTCGGAAAAGCCCGCAGTAATCGCCTTCTCGAGCACCTGCATCCCCTCTCCTGCATCACCGATCGCGGTGAGGAGGATCTGTGCCTTGTTGAACAGAATGGTTGGCTTATTCGGATTTTCTGTAAGAATAGAATCATACACCTCGATAGCTTTGGCATAATACTCCTGTTCCATGTATGCATTTCCCAAAATCGTCAGAGCCTCTTCATCATCCGGATTATCTTCTACGTAACGATCCATATACCGAATGGCCTCCTCGCCATTTCCCATCTCCAATTCGAGCATGGCAAAATTATAGAGCAGATCTTCATCATCAGGTGTGAGGCTGTATAATTTCTCGAACTGTTCTTTGGCCTTTTGGGGCTTTTCCATCTTTCGAAATAAAATTCCGCTGTTATACAGAGCGTTTTCGTTCAATTCGTTTTTGGCCAACACCTCATTATAGATTTCCATTGCCTTATCGTATTCCCCGGCAATTGTATAACCATAAGCCAGAGTGTTGAGAAGTACTGTATTATCGGGGTCTTCTTCCAAGAGTATGCTGACAAGCTCTATGCCCTTTTCCACATAGCCTGCCTCGAGATATGTACGGATCAAATTAAAATTCGCAACATCGAGGGTTTCATCCAGTTCGAGAGCGCGCAGATACGCCTCCATGGCCTTGTCCATCTTTTCCAATTCAAAATATGCATTTCCCAAATTATAATAGGCGCGGGCAGCCTCCTTCTTGGGTACACCGGTAACACAGGAAAAAAAGGTAAAAACAAATATGCTGATTAGCAGAAGGGAGAGTTTCGTTTTCATCTACTCAGAACAGTTTCTTCTATTTTTCTCACCTGGGCCCTGTACAGCGAGGTAATTGTAGCTCCGTAGTCTGCTATGAGCTGAATGATATTGCGGGGTGTGTCCTCAGAGTCCGTCCCGTTCAGACGGTCTCCGGCGTCTCCGAGCCCGGGTAGAATATAAGCACGATCGTTTAAAACAGGGTCCATCCAGAGTGTAAATACGGTTGCCTTATCGATAGCCCGGATGATTCTAAGGGTCCCTTTGAGGGCGGATATTACATTGAAAAACCGGATTGACCGCGGCTGCACACCCTGATCATGCAGATATTTAACGATTGTTACCAGACTGCCGCCTGTTGCATTCATAGGGTCCGCGAAAAAGAGGTCCTTCCCCTGCAGAGCGTCGAGATCGAAATAAGATTTATCAAGATCGAGTATGTATTCCATGTTGTGCTCCTGCTTGCTGTCATCCCGCTGTATTCGGAATAATGCGAACGGCGTGACGTAGCGGTTGGAGCTGTACTCCTGGATCTCTTTGGACATGATGATTGAAGGCAGAAGAGCGCCCCTGAGCATGACACACATCACGGAATTGGTTATCTCTTCATCAACATTCGGAATTTTATGCACAGCATAATTTTGGATGGGGATGTCGACCGGAGTCTTTATGACAAAATAATTCTTTTTTGTACTGTTGGCCCCGTCAACGGCAAGATTGAAAAGCATCTCATAGGCACGCTGTATGTAATAAATAAACTCCTGCTGCTGTGTTTGCTTGTCCCGCAATTTTGCTATCAGTCTGGATGCTTCGCCGTGTATGACTTGAGGAGTCTCGAAGGAATAGACGTGTATTCCGGGTTCTTGCGAGGAGATTTCCTGCATACGGTCACCCATCTCGTTGTATATATTGATGATCTCATCTTTTTGCTTATCAATAACCCGCTCATCCTCGGCTGCAGACATCAATTTAAACGAATCCATAGCACGGTTGTAAATTATATTCATCTGTTTGATGAATTCTTTATCTTTGTCAGTCAGATATCCATCGAGGTCTGTTGCTTTTAGCACGACTTTATTCACTGCTCCCCCTCCTAAGATTAAAAATTACTTTTACTCAACTATAGAATGATTGACTCGTTTTAACAAGGATGACTTTCCTGAAAAAACATTATTTCATTAGACTCGAGGATAAGACTCGAGGATAATTCATTAAAACCAGAACCGGACACCTATCAGAGAAAGCAATTTAAAACCGGGTATCAATACGCTATCGTCACCTGCAAAAATCATGGTCGGGGCCGTTTCTAGAAAGAGTTCCACCCTTCTCTCAGCTATAAACCATTTTACTCCTACCGGGATTCGCGCCCCTAATTCAAACGGGTCGGGAAAGGACGAAAAGACTCCGGGGCCTGAATAAAAAATGAGATTATCGAGAAAGGGATGCTGTAACATAAGCCAATCGAGGTACACCGACATATTCGCCCTGACCGGATATTCATAAAATTGAATCCCCACTCCTAAGACAATTGGAGATGAAGGCAGCACGGTTGTCGCGTAGAGATAACCTTCCAATCCGTCAAAAGGCTGGATCCCGCCGGTAATGCCGATTCCCATATTGGCACGGCCGTACCCGGCGCCTGCTGCCATAATCAGTAAAAAAACAACCACCAAACCGACTCGTCGCTGCTTTGTTTTATACACACTGCACTCCTTATATTTCATTGTCATTATATGATTATTTGGTCCATCCTCTCAACATATAATAATACTGCAACGAAGGCTTTATTGATTTTGCGGCATTGATAGCACAATCCCTGTTAAGATTTTATGAAATTATTTCTACATATTGATTTTTTTATATTATTGTATAAGACTTACATCCATAATCTCAATAATATAATAATCAAAAGAGGAGCGAGACATGAAGAAAGTTATTATTATCGCTGCGGTACTGTTTGTGGTAATAGCGGTAAGTGCTTCGGCATGGGGTATCGGGATTGCAGCCGGTATTGACCCGTTAGGAGGGCTTCCGGGATCCAATTTAATGCTCTCTGTAAAGCCGCCGTCATTTCCGGTTCTGTTCGGAGTGGGTTTTACCGTGTGGGAGAACATCTTCAATTTAGGAATTATCGCCGATTGGTGGGTTGTTAATCCAAACCTGTTTAGTTTTGTCAATTTTTATATCGGGCCGGGGCTGTATCTCGGTATCAACAGCGGTGCAGGTGGATATAGTACGGTCAATTTGGGCGGCAGGATACCGATAGGACTGAACATATTTCCTCTCAAATGGCTGGAGTTGTTTATCGAGATCGCCCCTACACTCGCAGTCGGTTTTGAACCAATAAAATTCCCAATTTTTTCTCTGCAGGGAGCTTTCGGAATCAGGTTCTGGTTCAACTAATTAGTAAAGATCACGGACGGTGAGATAAAAAAAGGCTGTCGAAGGAACGACAGCCTTTTTTTATTTTGTAGGCATCTCCTAGGGGAGTC
>CAZKZZ010000193.1:0-1280 GCA_964557375.1 uncultured Spirochaetales bacterium
TCCGTTTACCCATGTGTATAGTGTACTTCGATGCATTAGTCGGGGCAAGGGGTACCCGTCACCTCTTCGAACTCAGCTACGGCTTCGAGAAGTTCGCTGTACCAGGTTGAAACATCATTGAGCGGATACTCTTTATACATCTCTTCCTCATCCCTGTTATTTTATCCGGGAATAATCTATCATAGAGGCCTATTTTCATACACCGGGAAAATAACGATGAAGAACATAACCATCTTTTATTTCAGCGGGACCGGTAATACAGCCTGGGCGGTAAATACACTTTCTGAAAAACTTATTAAACGGGGTTTCAACGTAACGCTAATTTCGATCGAAGAGGATTTTGATCCGGCAGCGGCGATACAGAATTGTGACATTGCCGGTTTCGCCTTTCCGATCCATGCCTCCTTTGCCCCTGCTATTTTCCGAACTTTACTCGATACAGTACCTTCTGTTGACAGCAAACCGATAATCGGACTTGCTACCGCAGGATATGCGGCCGGAGATGTTCTCGTCTATTCGCTAAAACCGCTTGAGGAGAAAGGCTACACTCCCGCTGTATTCTGCAATATTATTGTGGGGAACAACATGCACCTGCCCGGCTTATCGCCCTTACCAGTTACCGGTCCTGACAAACTCGAGAAAAATCTAGTAAAGGCGGAGAGAAAGATCGATAACATGGCCGGGCTTATCAGAGATGGGGTCAGCCATATCGAAGGCGGGAATCCGTTCGGCAGGGTGCTCGGTATTATCCAGCGCGCCGCTGCAGAGAGTTTAGAAAAGCGTGCTTTCAAAGCGTTTTACGCCGACGAGAGCTGTATCGAGTGCGGCTGGTGCGTTAAAAACTGTCCTGTGGAGAATATCGAAATGGCCGACGGCGGTGTCGTCTTTCACGACCGCTGTATTATCTGTATGCGCTGCTACAGCTATTGCCCTAAACACGCGGTCCAGTTATCGGAGAAGACTAAGAACGAAAAAAAGTATAAAAGATATAAAGGACTTGAGATCATATCAGGTTAATCCGTTTCACGAAATACGGAGAACTGTAACCTTAACATTAAAATCCTCACACTTGATCAATTCCAAAATTATATTTACTTTTATATATATCACAAAAAGTATATGGAGGATTGCTATGAAAATAGCTGTCGCGATGCAAAATGACCGGGAAGTTCAAACTGATCATTTCGGTCAGGCCCTCCGCTATTTCATCTATGAATCCACCCGTCATGCCGCAGATTAAACAGGAACTATGTGTCGGCTGTATGGTCTGCTCGACTGGG
>CAZKZZ010000193.1:1380-5911 GCA_964557375.1 uncultured Spirochaetales bacterium
CATGCCGCAGATTAAACAGGAACTATGTGTCGGCTGTATGGTCTGCTCGACTGGGTGTCCCGTCGATGCGATCTCGCAGACCAGTGAGAGAAAAGCGGTCATTGATCAGGACAAATGCACGGGTTGCGGGGCTTGTATCCCGCTGTGCCCGAGGGGAGCAATACTAGCCGATTCGAAAACCACCGAAGTTCGAACCGAGAGAGACGAAAGCAGTACCCTCAGCGGGTCCGGAAAAAGACCCGGCCGAAGAAGAGGTCTCGGAAGAGGAAGGGGTAGAGGCAGAGGAAGCGGCAGAGGCCGTTAAGGCCGGTTAAGTTGCACCTGTGCCCGCCCCTGCTGTATCTCCTGCTCTGTCTTCTCTGCGCCTTCCCCTCATCTCATACCGCCACTCGTATCGCAGTGCTGCAAGCAGGCTGAACACCATAAATACCATCACGATCATAAACGGGAGGGCGGCAACGATCGCCATCCGCTGGAGAGCTTCTAATCCCCCTGATGTGAGCAGTATCACGGCAGCGAGGGATTGAAGTACTCCCCAGATAAGCTTTTTAGCGGCAGGCGGATTGAGGTCGCCGTTACTCGTCATCATCCCCAGAACAAACGTGGCCGAATCCGCGGAGGTTATAAAGAAAACCGTCAGCAGGGCCATCGCAATGATACTGAGCACGCTTCCCAATGGGAGATAACTGAACATCTGGAACAAAACGGTAGACGCCTCGGACAAGGCCGTAGAGACGAGATCCACCCCTTCATTGATCTGCAGTGAGAGCCCGGTACCCCCGAATACGGCAAACCAGATGAAGGTAAGCAGTGTCGGGACGATCAAAACACCTGAGATAAACTCCCGGATCGTCCTGCCCCTCGAAATCCCTGCAACAAAGAGCCCCACAAACGGAGACCAGGATATCCACCATGCCCAGTAGAACAGGGTCCAGGACTTCGTCCATTCATACCCTTCGAACGGGTTCGTAGAGAGACTCAAGGTCACGAATTGTGATACATACTCTCCGATCGTCGTGGTGAGAATATTGAGAATATAGGAGGTAGGACCTACAACCAGTACGAACAGCAGCAGGGTAATGGCAATGATTACATTGGTTTTGCTCAGGATCTGTATTCCCCGGTCGAGCCCCGTCATGCTCGAAATCAGGTAGAGCACGGTAACGATTCCGATAATGGCAAAGGTGACCCTGTTCGTAACCGGAAGACCGAATACCGCGTTGAGCCCCCCGTTTATCTGGAGTGCTCCCAGCCCCAAAGAGGTGACAATACCGAATACCGTGGCAAATACGGCCAGGATATCGATGAACCTGCCGATTCCTCCGAATACCCTGTCCCCTAAGAGCGGATAAAACGTGTTGGAGATAAGGGGAGCCATCCCCCGGCGAAACGAGAAATAGGCGATGGAGAGACTCATGACAATATAGATGGCCCAGGGGTGAATACCCCAGTGGAAAAAACAGTGGACCATTGCAAATCCGGCAGCAGAACCGCTTTGGTCCTCGAGGTAAGCCGGAGGATTTGCGAAATGGCTCAACGGTTCGGCCACTCCCCAGAAAATAAGGCCGATACCCATTCCTGCAGCAAAGAGCATACTGAACCAGGCAAAGTAACTGTATCTCGGTTTTTCATTGTCCTTGCCCAGCTTTACTCTTCCGAACTTGCTCACTGCTAAAAAAATACTGAAAATGACAAACCCGAACGTGGCCAGAAGATACGCCCATCCGAAATGCTCAATAATCGAACTGTGGAGAAACGAACTCACCCGGTCCAACTGTTTGGGTACAGTAATTCCTAACAGTACAAAGACCAGAACTAAAACAAGCGAAATGATGAATACGGAAAATCCTTTTTTCATGATGAGTGCTCCTTACTGCTGCGCGTCCCGATGGAATTTGAAATCTACATTCTTCGGTACGAGCAGAACCGAACAAGGGGCGTTATAGCTAACCTCCTCCGCGGTAGAACCGAGCACCGGTTCTGAACTGCTGCCCGTGTCTGCTTTCCCCATCAGCACGAGGTCGGCGGGAAGCCTGCGGGCCTCCTTGACTATTTCTTTTCTCGGAGATCCTATGACCTGGATATAACTGCTCTCATCTCTGCCCAGACCGCATTTTTCTCCGAGCTCGTGAAGAGACTTTTCCACGGTATCACGCCGTTGTTTCTCGACGAAGGGGTCCGGTGCCCTCCTCCCTACGTATATAAAAGTAATTTCATCGAGTTGAAAACTCTCCTTTCGGATGTAGGAGATAATAATATCATCCCGCCCCTGAAGGCTGGTCGCATAGAGGACCCGGAACACCTCATCGTTGCGCTGTCTAAAACCGGGCACCTTATAGACAAAAATCGGTTTATCACTTAGACGGATAACATCCTTGACATTGCTCCCGAGAATGACCCGTGAGAGCCAGCTCTTCTTCTTAAAAGGGATGCTTATAAAATCTGCATCGAACTCATCAGCACAGTTCTCGATCTGCTCCTGGACTGACCCGGCCCGAACCACCGTATCTGTATATAAACCAAGGGGTTGGATCTCCCCGGCATATTCAAGCAGCCGGTTCCGGTTATTCTTCCCTGCCCTTCCCCGCTCGGTGCCTACGTGTAGCAGGACTACCCGTTCTGTCCCGAGACTTCTGATAAATTGGCACATGTCGGTTACTTTCTGTACAGATTCCCTGAAATTGAGGGGAACAAGTGCTTTTGTGAGCATACAACCTCCAACCTGCCTATTTTGCACGGGAGGGGGGCAACAATCAACCGGGAACACAACCTTTCCCGGCGCAGGTAGCCTGTTACCTCCTTGACCCGGCGGTACTGTTTCGTTAACCTAATCTCTACGATGGTTAACAATATTGATGCTTCCGGGTCTGCGAAACAGATTATTCTTACCCTCCTCAGAGAGCGTGAAAAGCCCCTTTCGGGAGAATCGGTAAGCCGGGAGCTCGGAATATCGCGGGTTGCCGTATGGAAGCACATCGAAGCCCTAAAAAACGCAGGGTACCCGATTAGTGCAGCCTCAAAGGGGTATGTTCTTGCAGGAACCGGGGATCTGCTCTCTCCCTGGGAGTTCGAAGCACTCTCCGTTCCCGTTTATTACGAAGATACAGTTGACTCTACCATGAATCCGGCCCGCCGGCTTTCAATGGAAGGGGCAGCCGACGGGACGATCGTGCTTGCAGGCAGCCAACAGAGAGGCAGAGGGAGAAAAGAGCGCAGGTGGAGTTCTCAGGAAGGAGGACTCTACTGCAGCATCATTCTCAAACCTGCCCAGCTCCCTCTCAGTTATGCTTACCTCGTTAATTTTGCCGCGGCGGCGGCCCTAGCGGATACGATCGAGACTGTTCTTTCCCTCCCGGCCAGGGTCAAATGGCCGAACGATGTGCTTGTAAACGGAAAAAAAATAGGGGGGATTCTTCTCGAGGTAACGGGAACAGCTTCAAGAACCGAATCCATAACTCTCGGTATCGGTATTAACCTGAACAATACATTAGATAAGGACCTTTCGGATGCTGAAACGCTCGCCGGCCTTGCAGGGAGAAACGTTTCCCGAAAGGAGTTCCTGAGCCGTTTTTATACTCTTTTTCTCTCCTACTACAGGAAACTCGGGGACGAAACCGTTACCGCATGGAAGGCGAGGTCGGCCACCTTGGGCCGAAGCGTGACAGTACGGGATACCGCTTCAAAACCGATTTCGGGGATTGCAGAAGAGGTACAGCGCGACGGAGCACTTCTGATAAGAACGGGAGACGGAATAGTTGTACCGGTCTATACCGGCGACATTACAATAACAGAATGAAACAGAGACAAAAGATGACGAATTATCCGCACATCGATATCTCGATGATGGTCCGCTCTTCACTCTTTACCGCTCTTATTATCGTCGGCGCTTATATCCGCCTTCCTATCGGTCCCGTCCCCATTACGCTTTCGAGCTTTTTCGTTCTGCTCTCTCCGCTTCTCCTCGGAAAAAAATGGTCACTTATCTCCGTTTCACTCTACCTTCTTTTAGGGGCCCTCGGGCTTCCGGTATTCTCCGCCGGAGGAGGGGTGGTTCTCTTTTTAGGACCTACCGGCGGATATCTTCTCGGCTACATTCCGGCAGTACTGGTCACAGCTCTTGTGGCCGGAGAAAAACGGTACAGTGCGGTGAGAACGGCAGCGGGCTTATGTACGGGGACGGTTGTTATTTATGCAATAGGAGTTGCATGGTTAAAACTCATACTCGAGATAAGCTGGCCGGCCGCAGTTACCGCCGGTATGGTTCCTTTTCTCTTCGGAGACGGGGTAAAAATCATTGCTGCTGTTGCCGGTAAAACCGTAATACTTAAGACCGCACCGGGGCTCTTTCCTCTGCTCGAAAAGCAATCGAGCCAATCAAGCCGATCGCGCCAATCGAACCGATCGAGCAGAATCGAGAAATCGAAGACACGCGGAGCAGTACCATGAAGCTGCTCGAAACTGCGGATCTGTGCCATAGGTTTCCGAGCACACCCGATGTTATTAAAAACATCACCCTCTCCATCAATGAAGG
>CAZKZZ010000194.1:0-5828 GCA_964557375.1 uncultured Spirochaetales bacterium
CACATTAAGGGAAAAGCTCTGGACAGATAAAAAATATCCCCTTGAACGGAAACCGCCGGTAGACCAAAAAAAGGCCGCCCCCGTGACCACTTGTCATCTGAGGACAGCCTGTTACTTTCTTTTCCTGCACATTAACAACGTGCACGAAGGCCGGGAGTTTTACATGCCGGCTTTTTCTCTGGTATCGGAGACGGTAATCTCCCCTGACTTCATCTTTTCAATCCGCTCGTTTACGATGTCTTTTACTTCCTGAGGAATAACATCTTCAAAAGAGTGGAAAGGAGCTAAACCGGTGGAGTCTTCTTTGATCCCATAGGTGTAGGTTTTTCCGCCTTCGAGTGTGCCGTTTACAGCACCTTCAATAACGAGATAAGTCGATTCGGTGATACCTTTTACAGCAGATGTGATGACAGTATCGGGAGCTACGTAATTCTGGTCGACATCGACCCCAATTGCTGCAACACCTTCTTCTTTTGCGGCATTGATCGCACCGAGTCCGGTAAGGCCCGCAATCTGGAAAATGATGTCCGCGCCCTGTTCGATCATACCGAGAGCGGCCTCTTTCCCTTTTGCCTGGTCTTCAAAGGAGTTCGTAACGACAGAAATGACTTTACAGTCCGGGTTTACGGATTTTACACCTTCGTAGAACCCAACCTCGAACCGTTCTACCGGCGGGATGTCCATACCCAATACACAACCGACCACGTTCTCGTCGTTGAACTTCGGAGAAGCGTCGGCATACTCTTTCGTCATGAGCCCGGCAACCACACCTGCAAGATATCCGGACTGCTCCTCTTTATAGAGAATTCCTACGAGATTATCAGGTGCGTTTTCAGGGTCTACACCGATATCGATTCCCGCGAAATAAGCGTCGGGATAATTGGCGGCTACCTCCGCTATTGCATCCGCCATGAGAAACCCGACTCCGAAGACCACCTTGCAGCCGTCTTCTGCGAGTCCGGAAAGGTTGGGAACATAGTCGGTCATTTGGTTGGACTGAATAATCCGAGGCTCGACACCGAGCTCTTCTTCCGCTTTCTGCAGTCCTGCCCAGGCCCCGTCGTTAAAGGACTTGTCACCAAGACCTCCGACATCGGTAGCCATACCTACCAATACACCTTCGCCAGGTAATTCCTCTTCTTTCTGTTCCTGTTCAGCAGCTTTCTCTTCAGTCTTCTCTTCCTTTGCTGCCGCTTTTTCTTCCTGTTTCCCTCCTGCAAACACCGAGACTGTTGCAAGGAGTGTGAAAATTACTAGTACGATTACCAGTTTTTTCATATGTACCTCCATAAAATATAGTAAAACATTTTTTTATCCTCAAACTGTCCGCCGTTGTAACAGGCCGGCAGTCGAGTAACCAATCCTTACTACTCTTCGCTCTCGATCATGAAATCGGTCCCGACCGCTTTCGGTGGCCTCGAGCGCCTTACCAAACCGGCAACGGCTATGACCGTTGCCACATAGGGAAAGATGACAAACACTTCCGAAGGCACGGGCAGCAGTTTGATAATCTGAAACCGTACCTGCAGTGCATCGGTTAACCCGAAAAACAGAGATGCCAGAAAAGCGCCGATCGGGTTCCATCCCCCGGAAATATTTGCCGCTAAGGCGATAAATCCACGCCCATTGGTCATCCCCTCGGTAAAAGAAACGTTGTTCTCTATAGAAAGATAAGCACCGGCAAGGCCCGAAGTCAAACCGGAAATAAAAATTGCCAAGTAGCGGATACTGTAAACCGATACACCGATCGATTCCAATGCGAGGGGATGCTCACCTGCCGCTTTGATATGCAGTCCTACTTTGGTCTTCTTCATGAGAAACCAGAAAAAGAACACCAGAAAGAACGACATAAAAATAATCGGGGTCTGTCTGAAAAAAAGCCTCCCGATTACCGGGATTTCAGAGAGGCCCGGGATAAAAAGCCTGTATTCCGCTAACGATACGGGAATGGGGTCCGATGTACCGGGGTGGCCGAAAAAGAGAATCATACAAAACTCTGCTATTCCGAAGGCGAGAATATTGAGCACAGCTCCGGAGACAACGTGGTCCAAGTGCAGGCTTACCGTAGCTACCGCATGAAGGAGGGAGAAGACCCCGCCGGAGAATACACCCACCACCAGTCCAAGCCAGGGGTTTCCCGAATAAAACGCGGTCACCGCCGCAAAAAAAGCCCCCACGATCATGATCCCTTCCATGGCGATATTCACAATCCCGGACCGCTCACAGATGACCGCTCCTATGGCGGCGAGGGTGATAGGAGTCGAGAGCCGAATCGTGGCCATCAGAAGATCTTCGTTGACTACGGAGAAAAATCCGCTCATGCTGTTTCCTCCTGTTGTCTTATCCGTTTTCTCCGCCGTATTCGGTTACCGATAAAAGTATAGATGTACCGGGCAACCACGAGAAAAAGGATAATCCCTTTTATGATCTCGACGATGGCATTCGGCGTCTGGACAGTCCTCGCCATGTACTGACCGCCCGCGTCCAATGCCCCCCAGAGAAGGGCGGTAAAAATAACGCCGATCGGATGCCCTCCGGCAAGGAGTGCGACCGAAATACCGTTCCATCCATAGTTGGCCGCCAAATTCTCGAACAGTTTGTGGTCCAGCCCCGTTACCTGGGTAAAACCTGCAAGACCGGAGAGGAACCCGGCGATGAGTAAGGCCAAAAAGATATTTTTCGATTTGGAAATGCCCTGAGCTTTTGCTGCATCGGGGTTCTGGCCTACCGCGCGTATCTCGAAACCGAGTTTTGTATAGAACAGGATGTAGTAAACGATCAGGGCGACACCGATTCCGATAAGAATACCCACATGGACTCTGTAGTTTGCCTCGGGAAGAAATGACTTGAACCGGGGAAGCCAGTTGGATTCCAGAATGGGCCACGTAACGTAGGCGTGGGTCGAGGTGGCAGGATCTCCCCCCATCTGCCGAATAAAGATCGAAGAGGAATACCGGGCGATGTGGGCGAACATCATCGTGGTGATGACCTCATGGGCCCCGGTCCTCGTTTTCAACAATGCCGGAATGACCACCCAGGCGCTTGCAAAGAGACCGCTTAACACAAAAATCAGGAGAAGTGAAAGAAGAGGAGGTAAGCCGACGGTTATACCGAAAAAAGTGGCCGCCATTGCACCCACATAGTACTGCCCTTCAGCACCGATATTGAACAGGCCTGCTTTGAAAGCAAAGGCCACGGAAAGGCCGGTAAAAATGAGCGGAGAGGCGTTCAATACGGAGACGTTCCAGTTCCTTACAAACCCTCCGAAAAAGAGCGCCTTGTACGCTTCGATCGGATCATAACCGGTAACGAGCATGATGATACCGCCTACGATAATGGCTATGGCGATTCCCATTACCGGGACTAACATTTTTTTGAAAAAGGCCCCCACCATCACCTGTACTTCTTCCCTGTTGGTAAGGAGGAGACGATACACGATAAACAGCACCCCGGCCCCGAGAACGAAAAGAATACCGGAGAAGTAGGATGCGAACCACAGCACCACACCGATAGCACCGAGAATAATCACAGCGGTCAAGAACAGAGGCTTTATAATTTTTTCACTCATACCGGCTGCTCCTTCCGGCCGCCTGTCATATAGAATCCGACCTCCTCATGGGTCGTCTCTTCGGGGACAAACTCTTTGACGATTTCTCCCTCATAGAGTACCTCGATGCGGTCGGAAAGCGAGAAGATCTCTTCGAGCTCGAGAGAAATGAGCAGAATTGCCACTTCCGCGTCCCGCATCTTTAAAATCTGCGAATGGATATATTCAATCGCCCCCACGTCCAGTCCGCGGGTCGGCTGGCTGATGAGGAGGAACTTGGGATCTCTGGAGAACTCCCGTGCCAAAATGACTTTCTGCTGGTTCCCGCCGGAAAGGTACGATGCCCGCACATCAACGGATGGTGTTCTGATATCGTACTCCTTGACCAGTTTTTCAGAATATTCGTTGATGTACCCGAGATCGAGATTGAATCCTTTGCAAAACGGTTCGCGGTCATGCTCACCTATGACAATATTTTCGGAGAGCTTCATGGAAAGGACCAGTCCGTGACGATGTCGGTCCGCGGGCACGTAGGAGAACTTACGCCTAATACGCTGCTTGGTCGTAAGCCGGGAGATGTCCTCATTATGGAACCATATTTCTCCCTCATCGATAGTACGCAGCCCGACTAAAGCCTCTGCTAATTCCGTCTGACCGTTGCCGTCGACACCGGCGATACCGACGATCTCTCCCGGGCTTATATCGAGGGAAAGGTTTCTCACTGCGTAAACCAGATTGTCGGCCTTAATGGAAAGATTTTTAATCTCCACGATCGGAGAGGCGGTAATCTCTTTTTTCTCTTTTTCTACAGTAAGAACGACATCACGCCCGACCATCAGATTGGCCAGTTCTTCTTTAGTTACTTCTTTCGTTATTCGCTCGCCGGCGACTTTTCCCCTTCGAAGAATATAAACCCGTTCCGAGATGGCCATCACCTCTTCGAGCTTGTGGGTGATGATGATAATCGATACTCCCCTCTTTTGCAGTTCCCTGATTACCTTGAACAGTTCTTCGACTTCCTGGGGAGTGAGTACCGCCGTAGGCTCATCGAGGACCAGTATTTTTGCCTCGCGGTAGAGGGCCTTCAGTATTTCCACTCGCTGCTGCAGACCTACTGGTAGGTTCTCAATAAGCGTATCAGGATCAATAGCGAGATGATACCGTTCGGAAAGTTCGACCACCGACTGTCGGGCTTTTTTGGAATCTATTATCCCCATATAACCCGGTTCGGTCCCTAAGATGATGTTCTCGGTTACGGTAAGTGTCTCAACGAGCATAAAATGCTGATGAACCATGCCCAAACCTTCCGTAATGGCATCTTTCGGACTCGAGGGGGCAATCTCTTTTCCTTCCAAGTAGATTTTTCCCGAAGTAGCACCATAGAGACCGTAGAGGATATTCATCAGGGTGGATTTTCCCGCGCCGTTTTCCCCTAAAAGAGAGAGGATCTCTCCCTTTTTTAAATTTATGGAAACATCATCATTGGCTAAGACTTTTGGGAACTGCTTGGTGATGTTCCTCATTTCGAGGAAGGGCTTTACCGGTGTGTCCACAATAAACTTACAATAATTCAGCCGGCCCCCGTTGTCAACATGAAAATTCTCTTGACTTTTTTATATATATAGTTAGATTTCTAACTGTTAGTTTTCAAACATTATTATTGTGTATAAAAATGGCAAGAGATCAAAACAAACAATCTTCACTCAAAGATGAACATGAAGTCCCGAATGAACAATTCGAAAAAGTACAGCGGCTTATAGAGACAATACCCTTTGTCATGCACACCCTGATGCACGGGTATTCAATCCCCGAGCAGACGGGACTCAATAAAACCCAAGTCCGAACTCTGATGATGATACATTGGCACCACTCTTCTAATATGGGATATATCAGCAGAAGACTTAATTTAGAAAAAGGGTCGTTTACTGCCATTGTTGACTCACTCCGACGGAAAAAGCTGATAGAACTGGTCCCAGTTCCCGGCGATCGCCGAAAAAAACAGGTAGTCCTTACGGACCGGGGTAGAAAAATGGTCCACTCACTTCAGAACAGTTTCGCACAACACCTCAAACGCAATCTGGCAGTACTAACGGAAAAACAGCAAACCGAGCTATTCACCGCTGCAGAGACACTCCGCAGGATCGCAGAAAAATTAGAGGAAAAGGGATGAAACAGAGAGACGCTATGCTCGGCACGGAGAGTATCGGAAAACTACTGGTCAAGCTTTCCGTTCCGGCGATGATAGGAATGATCGTGAATGCACTATACAACCTCGTCGATG
>CAZKZZ010000195.1:0-5827 GCA_964557375.1 uncultured Spirochaetales bacterium
GTATCTGCCCGCCTTCGCCCTCGCCTAACGGGAAGGTGTAACAAGGTTTGAGGCAGTAACATAACCACAGGAGAAGTTTAGAACCGGCCTAACAGCTCGACTAAGAGAAGGTTGTTGTACCGCCAACCGTTCTCGGTCAGTGCTGCTCTATTGTTGTCTATCCAATAGAGAAAACCGTCCTGTTCCCATTTTTTAAAGAGAGGCCCAAGTATGTTTTTCCATTCTATACCGAAAAATCTGTTAATCCGTTCTAAATCTATGCCATCGGCGAGACGGAATCCCATCATAAAAAACTCGAAGAGAAGTTTATCAGAAGAAAGTTCCTCTTTCGCCCTTTCCCACTCTGAGGGTTCTGCGGAAAGATAGGTGTTGATATCTCGAGGATTTTGATAACGATAAGCACCGTCTTGAAAAAACAAGGTAGAAACAGCTGACGGGCCGCACCCGAGATACGGCAGCATTTTCCAGTATCGGATGTTGTGTCTGCACTCATTTCCGTTTTTTTCGAAGTTGGATATTTCGTAACGTCTATATCCATTACTTCCGAGAAAATCGAGGCAAGATTGCCAGATAGTAAACTCTCTTTCTTCTGAAAGCGGTGTGATAGACCCGGATTGTACGTGTCTCCATAACGGGGTCTCCGGTTCGAGGGCCAAAGAGTACTGCGAAAGGTGGTTTGGAGAAAATTGAAAAACAGTCTCTAAATCTTCGAGTGCGCTCTGTTCGGTCTGTCCGGGTATACCGGTAATCAGGTCGCCGCTCCACTGGCCGGACCAATGAGATGCAACCATCTCCACCGCTTTGAGTACCTCTGCCGAGCTCCCTCTACGCCCCAATACAGTGCGCAGATTATCATCAAACGATTGGATACCAATACTGATTCGGGTAATGCCGGCATCACGGAAAAGCGAAAGCTGTTCTTTCTTTAATAAATGCGGGTTGCACTCGATTGAAAACTCCTGCGTCCCGGGATTATGCATCCTATGATTAATAATCATTGGATTTTGTAAGGATCCGGAAGAACAGGTGCATTGCGTGATTACTGATTGAAGCCGCTGTAAGAACTCCTTCAGCAGTTCAAAAGGAAGAACATTCGGGGTACCTCCTCCAATGTAAATGGTTTCGACAGTGGGATTACCAAGTGAGTCGAGCTGATAGAGCACTTGGTCTGTAATCTTTTCGAGCACTCGACCTGCAAGTGCGGGGTCGTAAGGGATCGAAAAAAAATCACAATACGAACACTTCTGCGCGCAGAACGGAATGTGGATATAGAGAGCCAGATTATTGAGGGACACCAAAACTCTTTAAAGGCCAGTAGCGAAATACGACCAGTGAGATAATCGAAGATTTTTGGACCGGTCCGAAGTGTCTCGAATCATACGAGCTGCTTCGATTATCCCCTAAAATAAAATATTCGTTTTCTTCGAGCGTGATTTCATCAGATCCGGACGAAAAGGGATAGGATTGTGACCATCCTTCCGGAAGCGGGTCATATTTTATATCATAATCATCATTGATCACTTCTCCTTCACGAAGGAAGAAGGTGTTTCCTCTTTCTTTTATATATACCGTAAAATCTTCGATTTTTAGTATATCTCCGGGAACTCCTATAATCCGTTTGATTATGTAGGGAGAGCTGCCGCTCTCACGGACTCCCGGGTGAAGCGTAATATTGTGCAGGGTAAAAAAACTGACAACGGGATCGAGCAGCCTGACCAGTATTCCCGGCGGTGTAAGATTGCCCGGTTGTGCAATAACAATATCTCCCCTCTGGGGCTCTCTGAAACCGGGAAAACGTGAGTCGGAAAAGGGTATATTGGCACCGTAGACAAGGGGGCAGGTCAACACTCTGTTCTCCTCTTTGAGGAGAGGTTCCATTGAAACATTATTTACTTCATAGCTGGAGAGAAGAAACAGTGTAAGCAGGTTGTAGAAAATAAAACAGAGAACGATCAGTTTCACAATAAAAAGAATTTTATATTTAAACCGCTTCTGTTCTCTATAAGAAAGATAGCCTGCCGTTCTCTTTGACATCGAGCGCATCTTCTCCTATTTTATAATACCGATCCTATCGGGAGGCCAATACTTGAACATTGCCTTTCCTAATACATTCTTTTTTTCGACAGGACCAAAATAGCGCGCATCCCGCGAATTGTCTCTATTATCTCCGAGAGGGAAGATCCACCCTTGCGGAATATACCATCCGATTTCTGTTTTCCTCCACCCACTCCCGTAGCGCCGCTCCTGCGGGTTAATAGAATAGAGTGCTTTCAGTCTTGCCTTGCTCCACGCATAGACGTCGCTATGCTGATTTGCAGGCGAATCCACAGCTTCCTGCATATCCGATGACAGAGGAAGTCCAAATTGTTTGTAGGCATCACCGATGCCGGATTTTATTATCCCCGAATAATCTCCTGGTTCTACGAGCCGGCGAATTGTGTACGGAATTCGGTTATAGAAGTCGATAGATCTCTCTGAATTCCACACGTTGGTTCCCGGCAATCGGAACTCGACCTCACCTTTCACAAATCGGAGACGGTCTCGTTCGATACCAACGGCACGTTTGATCAAAAAATGTGCCCGGGGCATTCCCTGTTCGTCGCGGTCGATGTCGACAATTGAAAGAGTGACCATGTACAGGACCCGCTGCAAAATATCGAATGCAGGGCCCTTGGAAATATAGGTGGGGCTTTCAAAAATAATCACTTCAGAACGTTTCGGTTCTCTGAACCCGGGTAATTTATACTTTCCTGGTATGAGTTCAGGCCCGTAGATGATTTTATTAACAAAAATCCTGTCTTTGATGAGAAGCGTGTTTTTCATCGAACCTGAAGGTATCTGGTAAGCCTGGAAGAGGTATTGATTGATAAGAAGAACAACAGCTGCAGCCCATAAAAAAGCTTCGAGCCAGTCGACAACCACATTTTTCTGTTTTTGTTTCTCTTTTTTTATGAATTTTCGACGCTTGCGCCAGGTGAGAAATCGCTCTGTTGAGTGAACGAGAGAGTGTTGCCACTGTTTCATGGGTTGCCTGTGTAAGCGAGAGTACCATGAAACTGTTTACGTTGACAAGCCGTAGAGCAAAACCCTATAATGCCACACAATGAGCAAAAAGAAAAAAAAGGAGCCCACCTCACCTGATGAGATCGAAGTAACATTAAAACCGATCGCCGGCATCCAACCTTGGTTTTATTTAACCGTATTATATATAATTATTGCATTATTAGTTCTTTTCTTAATACTGCTGCTCCCCGGTATACGTAAAAACGGATCATTGATAACATTTGATTCGCGGCCCCGGCAGGCGGCAGTGTACATTGACGGCAAATATGCAGGTGCCACTCCGTTTAAGACTTTCGTTCCGCGGGGCAGTCATACGTTCACGATTGAGAAACCATATTTTAAAGAAATAACCTGGAACGAAACGACGTCCGGCAAGCTGTTCTTTACCCTCTTTGCTCCAAAAAAAGTACGAATTGCAAGGACGCTTGCCCTTGAAAATCTCGACGGTTATCTCTCATCAGCCTCGCAAGAGTATAGCAACTACGCTTTGCTCGATTCACTTTATGTTAGTTATCAGGTACCTCGAGTGTTATCTCATAAAGTAGAAGCACTTTATAATAACAAAGTTCCACCCCCAAAAGATGAAATCGACTCGCTTCTCAGTGCTGCTGTGAGAAATGTTCACAATGACGTTTTGCTGAAGGATTTTCTCAAGGCAGTGTCTACCCATGCTGCAAGCGGAAAGGTACTGACACCGAATAGTCTCCTCGACCTTATTTCGTATTATGTGAGGGCAGAAGATAATAAAAACGGTATTGATTTTTTAATTACCGCCGCACTCCCCGAACAGAGCAGGAAAGAGATTTACGGGAGTGGATGGTATAATGCTGCTGTAGATCGATACAGAGAAGCAGTTATCTCCGGGAGTGAATATATTGGACGGCCGCAGCGAATTCCCGAGAAAGTGGGTGATGTTCAGTTTTCTACCGTTCCCGCGGGCGGATATATAAAAGGATTATCTTCCTCAGATGAAGATATCGATACGTTATTTGGAACACAGTATCATCCTCATCTTGTACGGGTGGACCAATTTTATATAAGTGAGGGAGAAATAACAAAAGCACAGTATGCCCGTTTTATCGAGGCTTCTTCGCAATGGGCCCCTTCGAACAAAAATGTTTTGATGGAATCCGGGCTGGTAGACGCCAACTACTTGAACAATTGGGAAGAACTGAATGATGATGATCCTGTTTCCAACATTTCGTTTTTCGCGGCACAGGAGTACTGTGATTGGTTGACCATACAGCTACCCCCCTCACTCTCTGATTATGTTGTGGCGCTACCGAGTGAAACCGAATGGGAGTATGCTGCCCGGTCTCAGTGGGAGACGGCAGCACCGCTTTTTAGAGATGAAGGACTTATGGGACCAACTTCGTATCGAGATATTACAAGATCGGCTTCGACGGTGAAACAGCTGCGCGGAAATCTCTGGGAATGGTGCAGAAATTGGTATTACCCTGCAGCTTACAGTGCAGCCACGATTGGTCCGCTCACCGCTATTGACACACAAGCAGAAGAAGAGCTGTACCGAGGATCGGAAAAGGCTGTCCGAGGGGGAAGTTGGGCCAATCAGGTACAGGAAATCTCCTACACCACCAGAGGGAGCCAGCCTCCCCAGTGGTGCACCCCATTTATAGGATTCCGGCCCGTTATCGTGCGGGTTCAGAAATAAACAATTAATAATACTATGGAACAAGAAAAACAATCCGGGATAAAAATTCTCGCTAAAAATAAAAAGGCATTTTTCAACTATTCAGTCGAAGACAAGTTCGAGTGCGGCATTGAACTGAAAGGTACCGAAGTAAAATCCATGAAAAGCGGAAAGTTTTCTTTTTCCGATAGCTATGTTCGTATTGTTGATGATGAGCTATGGCTAATAGGGTTTCATATATCCGCTTATATACATGGCAATATCATGAATCACGAACCGGAACGTCAGCGCAAGCTGCTCGCCCACAAACAGGAAATAAAGCGATTAAAGCGAAAAACCGAAGAACGCGGATTTACCCTAATCCCTTTAAGATTTTATTTGAAAAGAGGTATCGTAAAAGTTGAAATTGGGCTGTGCAGAGGAAAGAAACAGCACGATAAGCGCGAGAGCATTAAACACAGAGATCTAAAGCGCGAAGCGGACCGGGAGATGAAACAATACTTTTAATTTCCTATTGATTTTTGGTCGTTTTCATCGTAAATTTATAGTGAAACTCAATTTGATTGAAAAACGTGGAGTTGCGTTGCAACTCCAAATTTCAAAGTTAAACGTGGAGTTTCGTAGAAACTCCAAATTTCGAAGTTAAAACGTGGAGTTTCGTAGAAACTCCAAATTTTGATCTAAATACGTTTAAAACGTATTTAGATCAAAAACGGGGATGCACCGGATTCGACTGCAGGATTGTGTGGACACAGGTTGCAGATGGAGCTCTAACTCCTAAAACTGGACTAAAAATTAACTGCAGACAATAACGAGTCAGCAGACTTTGCTTTAGCTGCGTAAAGCAGCTTCGGGCACCCGGGATGCCGTTCCGAAGCCCGGTGTGCTTGTTAGAAACCGGAACTTGCCTGGTATCACTGTTCGGGAAGATACTGGGGACACTTTTCCCGGACGTAGGAGAAAGACGGATTGCTGTTGCTCCGCACTTTCTCCGAAATTATAAGCAGCGGCTATATCTGTAGACGCCTGTGCCTTGCCCTGTAGGACGCGGGTTCGACTCCCGCCATCTCCACTATCTATCGAAAAGGCTGCGATTTGTTCGCGGCCTTTTTT
>CAZKZZ010000196.1:0-5809 GCA_964557375.1 uncultured Spirochaetales bacterium
CCATGGGCTGGGACGAAAAGGGTATTCCGACTGGGAAAACGCTGGAGAGGCTGGGTCTTGATCCTGAATTTTATCGACGTAACAAAAAAGATTCTCAATAATTGGAATGTAAAATTTGACAACCTATGGATTATGCGCTTATACTGATTTGGAATTATCAGCCAAAGCTGGGAACAGCTCATTGCTGAACAAAAAACGATCTATTTACAAATGAAGGGGGAATTATGAAAAAGGTAATTGTACTGATGATGATTCTGGCTCTTTTTCTGTCCGTCGGTCTCCTCTGGGCCGGAGGTGGAAAGGAACAGGCGCCGGAAGCCGAAGAGCAGAAAGAAGAGACAGCAGCCGCAGAGGAGGCTGAAGACTCCAGGTACGGGGGAACGCTCAGGAAGGCGTACTTTGCCCCGGCGAGTTTGGATCCCGCGTTTACCACTTCGATTACCGATGAAGAAATCTGTCGATTTTGGGGTGATTTCTTAGTCTATGTCGATGAAGAACTTCGCCCGGACAAGAGCCGAAGTCTGGCAAAAGATTGGGAAGTAAGTTCAGACGGGCTTACCTACACCTTTATGCTGCGCGAAGGGATCAAGTTTCACAATGGAGCTGACTTTACTTCGGAAGACGTGAAGTTTACCTTTGACCGGCTCCGCGACCCGGAAGTAGGAGCTGCGACGGTAGCCATTTATGCCGGTATCGATTCCATCGATACACCGGACGATTACACGGTGGTGTTTAACCTCAATCAGCCGAATCCCGACCTGGTAACACTGTTAGGTGATTACCACGCAATCATTTTGGACAGTGATACGACTGACTTCAACAGCCAGAACGGGACCGGTGCGTTTATCGTAACCGATTATCTTCCCGAAGACAGAATGACTTTCAAGCGGAACCCCGATTACTGGCGCACGGACGACGAAGGGAATCAGTTGCCGTATGTCGACGGCATCGAATATATCTTTCTCTCCGAACCTTCAGCCCAGGTAGAAGCACTCCGCGGTGGACAGGTAGATTTCTTACTCTACCTCCCTTCGGAATATGTGCAGACCGTAGAAAATGATCCCAATTTGGTCGTCTATCAGAAACCTTCCAACACCCATTACGTTATCCATATGCGCAGCGACCGGGAACCGTTTAGCAGCGTAAAAGTCCGTCAGGCATTCAAAGCCGCGGTCGACCGAGGGGAGATCCTCCAGGGTGCTTTCGAAGGATTAGGCGTCGAAGGCCATGACACCTTTATCGGACCGGCATACGCCGATTTCTATCTCGATGTTCCGCCGCTCGAGCGGGATGTTGAAAAAGCGAAACAGTTGTTGGCAGAAGCTGGATATGAGGACGGGCTTACCATTACTCTTACTACCCAGCAGGCCTCCCCGGTACCGGCCATGGCTACCATCCTCAAAGAACAGCTCGCTGATGCAGGTATTACAGTCGATATCCAGCTCGTCCCTTCGGACGTGTATTATGGTGCAGACAGCCTCTGGCTCAAGGCCGATTTCGCCATCACTGACTGGGGTGCACGGCCGACTCCGCAGCCTTATCTCGACTTGGCCTACACCTGCGGTGCAAAGTGGAACGAGTCCCACTTCTGTGACCCGGAAGTAGACAAGCTCTCCGAACAAGCTGCAAAGGAATTGGACCGGGAAAAACGCGCCGAGATCTACAAAGAAATCCAGCGGATTTTTATCGACCGCGGTCCGGTTATCATTCCTTTCTTCTCAAACAGTCTGTGGGGAGCATCAAAAGACCTCAAAGGCGTGGTGCCTTCCGGTTATCTGGGCACCTCTGTTGATTTAGCTCAGGTGTATTTCGACAGGTAAACATTTGTTTCCGACGGCCGCCTCCGTTTAAGCGGTGGCGGCCAATTTCTTTTTGTAACGAAAAACAAAAGGCCCGAGACGAGGGGAGGAAGCCGAAAATTGATGAGACGCAGAGGAGAAAAGCCACCGAGAGCTAAGAGCAGATTTGCAATGAAATGGAGACGGTTGCGGCGGTATCCGGCAACACTTATCGGGTTTATTATCGTCGGCTTTTTCTTTTTAATGGCATTGTTTGGGCCCCTTATTGTACCTTACGGTTATTCGGACCAGGACCTGGTAAACCGTTTTGATCCTCCATCGAGAGAGCATTTTTTCGGGACCGACCGCTACGGCAGGGATGTGTTCAGCCGCGTTCTCGTCGGAAGCCGGGATGTGTTCGTTGTCGCCGGTGCAGGGACGATAATCGCGGTAATCCTCGGATTGAGCTTGGGGCTTCTCTCCGGATATTTTGGAGGATTAGTCGACGACATTGTGATGCGTCTAGTCGACGTGCTTCTCTCCATTCCGCCGCTTCTTCTCGCCATGATTATTCTTTTCACTCTAGGGCCTTCCCGAATCAATGTAATCATGGTTGTCGGTTTTCTCTACATCCCGATAGTATCGAGGGTCGTCCGCAGCGTTGTCCTCGATATCAAGACGAGACAGTACATCGAAGCGGCAAAGCTGCGCGGGGAGAGCAACGGGTATATCCTGTTTCGGGAAATCCTTCCCAATGTCCTGCCGCCGCTGGCGGTAGAGGCCTCGATGCGTTTCTCCTATTCGATTTTTCTGGTCGCTTCCCTCGGGTTCCTGGGGTTGGGAGTACAGCCGCCCTCACCTGATTGGGGCTTGATGGTCGGAGAGGCCCGGACCTATTTCATGCAGGCGGAGTGGGCCCTCCTCGCACCGGCCGGGGCTATTGCGCTACTCGTTATCGGTGTGGGATTCATGAGTGACGGTCTGAGAAGAATTCTTCTTCCGGGAGGGATAAGCAGATGAGAAACTCCCCCGGCGATACAGGTTCTACCGGTACACGGAACGGGACCGGTACAGGTCTCCAGGTAGAAAAGCTTACCGTAACGTATGAAACTGAGGCAGGTCTTCTCGATACGGTCAGAGATGTTTCTCTGCAGGTGAGACCTGGGGAGATTTACGGCCTTGTTGGCGAGTCAGGGTCCGGAAAAACCACCTTCGCCCGGGCTGTTGTGCGGTACCTTCCCCGAAACGGCTGTATCAGAAGCGGGACCGTTCACCTCGACGGGACCGATATGCTGGCCCTCTCTCCCGAACAGGTGCGTCACAATTGGGGACGCAACATAACAATGGTCCACCAGAATCCCAACACCTCGGTTAACCCCTCCCTGGTAGCAGGTGAACAGATTGCAGAGATGGCCAGGGTGCACTTGAAAATGTCTCGAAGTGAGGCGTGGGAAAAAGCGCTGGAGATGCTTACCAAAGTGAGGATGTCCGACCCGGAGCGGGTGGCCAAGCGGTATCCGCACCAGTTGAGCGGTGGACAGCTGCAGCGGGTGCTGATCGCCATCGCCCTCACCACCAGTCCTAAACTTCTCATCATGGACGAACCGACAACAGCGTTAGATGTAACCACGGAAGCGGTCATCCTGGATATGGTACGGGAACTGCTCCATGAGTATAAGACCGCGGTCCTCTACATCACTCATAATTTGGGGGTGGTGGCCAGGTTGTGTGACCGGGTCGGGGTTATCTACGCCGGAGAACTGATGGAAGAAGGCACCGTTCACAACGTATTCAAAGAGATGCTCCATCCGTATACCCTCGGTCTTTTAGGTTCGGTCCCCAGGGTGGACGTGGGGAAACATGATGTTCTGCTCAATACCATTCCAGGCTATATACCGCGGCCGAACAACCTGCCTCCCGGTTGCATCTTTGCTCCGCGCTGCCCGGGAGCCGAACAGGCGTGCCGGGACGCAAGGCCGCCGCTCGTCGAGACAGGGAGTGAGCATCAGCATCTGACTGCATGCAGGCGGTGGGAGGTAATGCAGAAAAGTCCGGACAGTTTTATCAATGTTCCTGAAAAGCGGAACCTCGACCGGCGCGGTTCGGGAGAGCTTGTCCTGGAAGCGAATACGATGAAAAAATATTTTCCCCTCCGCGGAGTGCGTATCAAAGACCTCATAACCGGTAATCGGCCCGTGGTACACGCAGTGGATGATATCACCGTCCATGTGGGACGGGGCCACACCATGGGAGTCGTAGGGGAGAGCGGGTGCGGCAAGACTACTCTGGCCCGGTGTATAGCCGGCTTGGAAGAAGCCACCGGAGGAGAAATTATCTTAGAAGAGATAGAACTCCCGTATGCGGTAAGCAAAAGGCCCCGGGTATCACTGAGTAAAATCCAGATGGTCTTTCAGAATCCGGACGAATCACTCAACCCGCAGCACACAGTGGGAATGAGTGTGGGCCGGCCCCTCTCACTTTTGGGAGGGCTTTCGAGGGATCAAATACGGTCACGGGTTGCGGAACTGTTCCAGGCAGTGAATCTGCCCGAAGATTACGTGGACCGGCTACCCCATGAACTGAGCGGCGGGGAAAAGCAGCGGGTGGCAATAGCGCGGGCCTTTGCAACGAATCCTACCCTGATGATCTGTGATGAACCGATCACCTCGCTTGACGTTTCGGTACAGGCTTCTCTTATGAACCTTCTTGCAAAGCTGCAGGATGAAAACGGTACGGCCTATCTGTTTATATCACATGATTTGGCTGCAGTCCGCCATCTCTCCGACTGGATAGCAGTAGTGTATCTCGGCCGGGTGTGGGAGTTCGGTACTGCTACGGATGTATTTCGCCCGCCTCAACATCCCTATACTGAAGCTCTCTTTTCCGCCCTTCCCATTCCGGACCCGGAAGCCGAACAGCGCCGTATCAGGCTGCGGGGCAGTGTCCCCAGTGCCGTGTCTATTCCGTCCGGCTGCCGGTTCCATACCCGCTGTCCCCGTAAAATCGGTGAAATCTGTGAAAAGGAAGAACCGCCCTGGCAGGAATCGGAGAATTGGCACCGGATATGCTGTCATATACCGATCGAAGAGCTTACAAAACTGCAAACCAAACCTGACCAGGAACAGGGAGGATAGTGTGGCACTGTATATACTGCGTCGATTAGGCTTCATTTTGCTGACTCTCTTTCTCGCTTCAATTATTATCTTCGCTGCTACCCAATTGCTCCCCGGGGATGTGGCCCAGGTCATGCTCGGTCAGTTCGCAACCGAAGAAGCCCTGGAAAACCTCAGGGAAGAACTCGGTTTGGACAGACCTGCATATATCCAGTATTTCGAATGGCTCGGGAATTTCGTAACCGGTGATTGGGGGGAATCCATGGTAAGCCGTCAGCCGGTCCGTCCCCTCGTGTTAGGACGGCTTAGAAACTCGGCCATGCTTGCCCTTACCGCCTTGCTCTTCTATGTCCCGTTAGGGATAATCCTCGGAGTCATTGCCGCTCTGAAGCGGGAACGGGGCCTCGACCAGACTATTACCGGTTTTTCCATGGCGTTTGTCGGGCTGCCCGAGTTCGTAAGCGGACTGCTGTTGATAAGTATATTTTCATTTTCTCTGGCAATCCTTCCTGCAAACTCTTCTATTGCACCGGACACCTCATTTGCAGAGGCGTTTCGGTTTCTCATCCTCCCCGCGGTAACGGTCAGTTTGACCAGTCTCGGGTACGTTATTCGGATGACCCGGGCGAGTACGATAGATGTGCTCAACACCGACTATGTTCGGGCCGCGGACCTCAAAGGTCTTCCCCGGGGACGGGTCCTTTCGAGCCACGTCCTTCGCAACTCCCTTCTGCCGACTATTACCGTCGTGGCCATGGGGATAGGGTATCTCATCGGCGGGCTCATTGTAACGGAGACGGTATACGGGTATCCCGGACTGGGCAGGCTGCTCGTTTACAGTATCCAGCGGCGGGACGTCATTCTCCTGCAGGCCTGCAGTATGGTCGTTGTTATGGTTTTCAGTTTCGCAAACCTCGC
>CAZKZZ010000197.1:0-5790 GCA_964557375.1 uncultured Spirochaetales bacterium
GTACCCTCACCATGATTTTTCTGGAAGCGTCTCTTAGAACGAGAATGTCTTTTGAAGTTGCCATGACCTCCTTAGGGGGTCATGGCCTCTATATCAGACCGGGTGACATTCACCTCGGGAAGCGGGAGGATCTAAAAGATACCGCCACGGTTATGGCGCGGCTCTGCGACGGAATCGTTATCCGAAGTGCTCACTACACTGATATCCAAGAAGTTGCAAAGTACTCCTCGGTACCGGTCATAAACGGTATGGCTGATGACCGAAATCATCCTACCCAAGCCCTCTGTGATGTGTTTACCATGTACGAGAAAAGCGGAAAACTCGAGGGGCTCAATCTCGCCTTTGTTGGCGATACGAGTGACGGGTTCGGAGTAATCGGGCGGGATTTGATGCTCATTTCCTCTAAACTGGGAATAAACTTCTATTGCGCCTCCCCTAAAGAATATATGGTTGACAAACCGTATCTCGAAATGATCCAAAAAAACGCGTCTGAAAGCGGAGCTGCAGTGCTCGTAAAGGAAGAACCGCAGGAGGTGGTGGCAATAGCCGATTTTCTGACCTGCGATGCCATGACCTGGTACGGTTTCGAAGAGGAGGCCGAGAAGCGGCTTTCAGTGTTTCTCCCGAAGTATCAGATTACCGAGGAACTGCTCTATTTGGCACCGAACCATTGTAAGTTTTTGCACTGCCTCCCGGCAAAGCGGGGTGAGGAGGTGACCGCCGAAGTAATCGACGGAGAGCAATCCATTGTCTACGATCAGGCTGAAAATAGGCTCTACGCGGAATTGGCTCTCTGTGCGGCGTTTCTGGCTCGGGATGATGACATTGACAGAGTGAGAAAAAAACCGGATAAAGGCTCTTATGACGATCGAATTGTGGAGCTATTGGAACAGCTGAAGGAGTAGGTATGATCAAAGAACACAAAGACAGTAAAAAACTGGCGGTAATAGCACTTGGCGGGAATGCCATTATCCAGAAGGGAGAAAAAGGCACCATCCATGAACAGTTTGCCAATACGAGGAGTTCGATGGAGCCGGTCGTAGAGCTGTTGAAGCATGATTATAATTTTATTCTCACCCACGGTAACGGCCCCCAGGTAGGAAATATCATGCTGCAGGTCGAAAAAGCCAAGGAAGAAGTTCCCGAGACGCCTCTCGGCGTTGCGGATGCAATGACCTGCGGCTCGATGGGGTATATGATCGAGCAGTGCCTGCAGAACATCATGATTAAGCAAGGCATCTGGCGTCATGTAGTCACCATACCGGCCCAGATCGTTGTCGACAAAAACGACCCTTCAATGGAACACCCTTCCAAACCGATCGGCCCTTTCTATACAGAGCAGGAAGCGGAAAATCTCCGTAAGGAGCGGGGCTGGGTCGTAGAGCAGGACGCAAACCGCGGCTTCCGCCGGTATGTAGCATCCCCCTATCCCATTGACATTGTAGAGAAAGAGGCCATCAACCTCCTTTTGAAGCAGAACTATATCCTCATTACCGGAGGCGGAGGCGGTATACCTGTATACTATGAGGAAGACGGAACTTTAGAAGGGGTGGACTGTGTAATCGATAAGGACCTCGCCAGCATGAAGATTGCCCTGGCAGTAGGGGCGAGAACTCTCATCATTATTACAGGTGTGCCCAGTGTAACACTCAATTTCGGGAAACCTGATGAGAAACCGCTTTCCAAGCTGACTTTGGCCCAGGCCCGGTACTACTATCAGGAAGGGCATTTTCCCGCAGGCTCAATGGGTCCGAAGATCATGGCCGCAATCGAGTTCGTGCAGGCGAACCCGGAGAACCGGGTCGTCATAACCGATGTAAAACATCTGCCGGCAGCAATGGAAGGGAAAGAGGGTACCTGGATCGTTGCTTATTAGGCGGCTGTTAGCCTGTCTTCCAGGGGTTTATTAGCTCGACGCCGGTCCCTTCATAATGGTTTAGGTTACGGGTAGCCAGTAAGGCGGCATTGCGAAGGGCAATAGCTGCAAGCATGCTGTCGATTACCGGTATTTTGCGCCCGGATTTTCCCAGATGGGCGATGAGTATGCCCCAGGTCACTGCGGTCTCCTCATCGAAATAGAGGATACGGTTTTTAAAGCGTTCCCGGAGCTGGACGAGCCAGAGCTGTAAAGCAGTGCGTTTTTTGCCGGCAGGGAGGAGGGCGACACCTTTCTGCAGTTCACCGATTACCACGGATGGCAGGTACACCTGGTACTCGGGCAGACCATCCACCCACTCCAAAACCCTGGAAGAGGGATTAGGACGCAGTGATTCGGAAACAACGCAGGTATCGAGTAGAATCATAACGCTATTTCGCGACCTGTGTCCCCGGAACGGTTGATAGTAAGTTCAGCTCTCGGAGCGGATAGTAAAAAATCTTTCAAACTTTGTCCGGATGCAGAAGCGGTAACCCTTTTAAATTCATCGGCAGCCATGATTACAACTGCTTCTCGACCATGCCGTGTGACCAGCTGTGGCCCGCTTTCCAGACACTCATTTACGAGCTCACTGAAACGGGCTTTTGCGTGTTGAAGCGGCCAGGTGTTCATAGTTTCCTCCTGTATTCAAATTATAGTATGACCAGTCAGACTAGTCAAGATTATATTATGGAAAGGTGGTAGACTTCTAAAAACTGCAGTTTTCAGAAGTTCCCTTATTAAAAATTTGCAACTAAAAAGTAGTTGCTCGAAATTTAAACTTGCGATATGATATTTTTATAAATCATGAAAAAAAATATTCTTATTTATAAAGATTTTATCGCCAGTGTGCAATTCAGTTTAGACGATGAGGTCTTCTTTGGAAAAATCGAAGGAATTGATGATCTTGTAACGTTTGAAGGAGAAAGTGTCAAAGAGCTTCGGAGAGCTTTCGAAGATGCAGTAGAAGATTATAGAGAACTGTGCAGAAAGACGAATAAAGAGCCGTTAAAGTCGTTTAAAGGTAGTTTCAATGTTCGGATGACTCCGGAGCTGCATAAAAAAGCCTACCGCATGGCGATACAACAAGGGGTCTCTCTGAACCAGTTTGTTCAAACTGCCGTTGAGCACGAGGTAAGGGAGAGTGAAGAGCAGTACGGAGCAGACAGAGAAAAGAAGGAAAACGGTGTTTAAATGAACTTGAGAAAACCTTGCAATAGGAAGATTTATGTATAATTATTTACTCATAGCAATCGGTGCGGCCTGCGGTGGTGTGCTTCGGTTTTGGATTTCAGGTTTTGTTCAGAAAGCTTCACCGGCAGGATTTCCTGTAGGGACACTTACGGTTAACGTTGCAGGCAGTTTTGTTCTCGGTTTCATCATATTTGCTTTCGATGCCCGCGAGCTGATTTCACCCGAATTGAAACTCATGTTGACCGTGGGCTTGTGCGGTGGGTTTACCACTTTTTCTACCTTCTCTTATGAAACGATCGCACTTCTGCAGGATTCTTCTTATCTACTTGCGCTAATAAATATAAGTCTCAATCTGTTTCTCACGCTTTTTGCAGTTGTATTATCGTATTTTTTGGCCAAACTAATTACCGGAGGTTAATATGCATATTCAAAAGGACGCAAACCTGCTGCGTATTTTTCTTGGTGAATCCGATAAGCTTGCAGGTATACCGGTGTACGAAAAAATTGTCATTGAGGCAAAGAAAAAGGGACTTGCCGGAGCTACAGTTTTTAAAGGGGTCATGGGTTTCGGTAGAGCGAGCCGAATACATACTGCGAAGATTTTAAGGCTTTCCGAGGACCTTCCTCTCATCATTGAAATTGTCGATGAGATAGAAAAAATACGCGGATTTCTTCCTCTGCTTGACGATATCTTCGAAAAAGCAGAGTGCGGCGGTCTTATTACGATAGAGAAAGCTGAAGTTATTACATACACAGGGGGCAAATAGTATGGATCTGTCGATACAAAAAATTGAGCAAAGCACGAACGAATGATGTTTTATTGACCTCATTCCCCATCACACCGGATTTACCTTTACCTCACTTCCTTTTATTACTAAGTTTTACTTGGTGCCTCAAACCTTGTTACACAGAAACGGTGTGCCGCTTTTACAGTACTATTTTTAAAAGGCATAACGTTCTGAGAGACCGTGTAACAAGGTTTGAGGCACTAAAAAAGGAATATTTATGAGTGTTGATAAAGAATTAAAACCAAAACAGTTGAGATGGAAATGCGGGACCGAGTGTTTTTCGTTTTCTTCGACGGATGACCTTCCTGAATCGCATACTGTTATCGGGCAGGACCGTGCAGTAGAGGCGATCGAGTTCGGCATGGGTATAGACAGCAACGGGTTCAATATCTATGTAATGGGGCCTTCGGGTGCCGGACGCACCTCTATTGTTAAACAGTTTGTAGAGGAGAAAGCCAAATCAAAGCAAGTACCGGATGATTGGTGCTACGTGTTCAATTTTGAAGAAACGCACAAGCCGAGTGTACTCAGGCTTCCTGCAGGAAAAGGGAAATTGCTCCGGGATGATATGGACAAGATGCTTTCCAATGTCAAAGAGGACATCAAACAGGCCCTCGAACGGGAGGACTACGAGAAAGAACGAAACGAATTGATGAACGATATGCAGCGGAAGCAGAGTGAGAAGATCACCGAAATCGAGAAGAAAGCACGTGAACAGGGCTTTACCATCCAGAGGGGCCCCCAGGGGTTCATGATTGTTCCACTCAAGGATGATGGTGAGCCGATGAGCCAGAAAGAAATCGCTGAGATGGAGGATGAAAAACGGAAAGCTATCCAGGAAGAAGGTTCCGAGATACAAAAGGAGCTCCAGGATGCTTTACGAAAAATGCGGAACATCGAAAGTGAGACGAAAGACCGGCTCGAGGAACTCGAGAAGAACACGATTCTTTTTGCTGTCGAACACTACATTGAAGAGCTCAAAGAAAAGTACGGAGAGCATGAAAAAGTAAGTGATTTCTTGGACGATGTCAAAGAAGACCTGGTAAAAAATGCGCAGAAGATTGCCCAGCCTGCCGCCGACCAGCAGCAGAATCCCCTCCAGCAGATGACGGGAAACCAGCAGGACCGGGTGATGGACCGGTATAAGATTAATCTCGTCGTAGACAACTCTGCCAGCGAAGGCGCACCGGTTATAACCGAAATGCGGCCGAGCTTTAACAGACTCATCGGGAAACTGGAGCGAAAGGCGCAGTTGGGAATGCTCTACACCGATTTCAATATGATCAAGCCGGGGGTACTGCACCAGGCAAACGGCGGGTATCTCATCATGGAGGCCATGCATCTCTTTCAATATCCGTTCTCCTACAATGTGCTGAAGAACGCGCTCAAAGAGGGAGAGATCAAAATAACCGACTCCATGGACATGTATCAGGCGATCAGTACTGAATCTCTCGAACCCGAACCGATCCCTCTTGATATAAAAGTGATCCTCATTGGGAATCCGATGATCTACTATCTCCTGCAGCAGCTCGATGAAGAGTTCAAGGAACTCTTTAAAGTAAAGGCGGATTTTAATACGTACATGGAGCGAAATGACGAGAATATCGAATTGTACGCCCGGTTTATCGCTTCCCGGTGTGCGGCCGAAGGATGGAGCCCGTTCGATACCTCCGGTGTCTCGAGGATGGTCGAATACGGAATGGAGCTGACCGGTGATCAGACCCGGCTCTCGACTAAGTTTTCCGTTATCTGCGATCTTGCCCGGGAAGCGGACTATCTCGCCAAGAAAGCCGACAAGGAAACGGTCACCGGAGAGCATGTTCAGCTGGCAATCGATGCAAAAAAACGAAGGTCCAACAAGATCGAAGAAATCATCAAGGAGATGATCGAGCG
>CAZKZZ010000198.1:0-5604 GCA_964557375.1 uncultured Spirochaetales bacterium
ATGGCAGGGAAACTTTTTTAAATGTGTCGAAAACAATTCACATCCCCATTGGGCCAGTTGGAGCAATGTCGGAGGCGAACTGAACTTTCATCAGCCGGATAAATTCGGCCGGCTCCTCTTCGACTAATCCGGTTTCTTCAAATGTGCAATACTGCAGTGCAATCACTTTTTTAATCGATTGTACTCCTGCTTCTGGCCGGGGGTAAGGTAGTAGAGGAAGATTCGTTCCTTCATAAAAATATCGAAAAGATAGGGGTCAAATGCCTTTCCCCGCTCATTGTACATGATATCCAGCGCTTTCTCGAGCGGCATTGCTTTACGGTATGGTCTATCTGTAATAATTGCGTCCCAATAGTCGGCAAGTGCGGTCAAGCGCGCGGGAAGGGGGATATCTTCTCCGGACAAACCGTACGGATATCCCTGGCCGTCCCAGCGCTCCTGATGAAACAGGGTTATCTCAGCTGCAGTTTCTACATCTTCAATTTTTTCGAGCAGCTCTTTACCTTTTGTTGTATGGGATTTGATTATTTCAAACTCTTCTCTGCTGAGCTTGGCCGGTTTGTTCAACAGATCATCTTTGATCCCCAGTTTTCCGATATCGTGGATGATCGCGCCGAGGTACATCCTGCGCTGTTCTTCCGGTGTAATGCCCGCAGACTGGGCTAAATCCCGTACATAGTTGGCTACCCGTTCGACATGCCCGCCCGTATATCGATCTTTTGATTCGATAGCAGAAGCGAGTGTTAATAAAAAGTTTTCCAGCTGGTACTCCGCTTTGACGAACGCGCCTGCAAATCGTTTCGAAAGCAGTATTGATTGACTTACAAAAAAAACAATAAGCATAAAAGGGAACATATCGACGGCATAACTGTCGAGCATCGTCGACGTAATATCGTACAATGCACCGAAGAGAAGGGAAAGAATGCCGAAGAGAAATGTAACAGCTCCTGTTCGTTTTCGAAAGATCGCACGGGCAATAACGAAAATACTGTAAGCTCCGAGGAAGGAGACCAGTATAGAGCTCACTAAGGCTGTGTCAATCATCACACCTACAGGGAGAACGAGCGAGAGCACGGCGTAGCCGGTCCCGCCAAACTGCAGAATCCGTTTAATAATACGGTCAAATTCACTCGGATATAGATTGGCCAGAAATGAAGTAAAAAAAACCACTGAAACCGGTTCCGCAATGAATTCGATTTTTTTGAGCACAGCCCAGGGAAATGCAGGAACCAGATGCATGATTAAATAATCGCCGGTTACCGCCAGCCGTGCAGCGATGGTGATACAGAAAAGAGAGAAAAAAAGCATCGCTTTCTCTTCTTTTCGTACACAAAAGAGAACAAAATGATAAATAGCGATAAGGATAATAGCTCCGAGGAGAAACGCATCCACTGAAAGCTGCATGTCCCGCTTTTTGATAATGTGATTCTCCGTTCCGAGAAGCAGCGGGGCGGACAATCCCCCCTCACGGTGTTGAAAATTCGATATATGCATAACGATTTCCAAAAGACCGTCAGCAGGGTGGACCGGCCGGGCTGCGGGTAAAAACTGAGCAGTGGTGGCCTCCCGGTTTTTCCCCACTATACCTGCCTCGTGGACGAGAGAACCGTTTATATAGCAGCGAAAAGCGCTCGATTGCTCCGGAAATTCGATATAGAGGGGCGATGTATCATCAGAAAGATAAACTGTCAGGCGATATGTAGCAAATCCGTCCGCGGGTCTTCTTTTAGGTTTTTCGTCGAAACGGTTCCAGCTCGAAGGAACTCGAACATATTCGGCCGTTTGCCGGCTCGATTCTCGATCTGATTCTTCGGATGTTCCCCTAAAATCCTCCGGGTAGAGCAGTCTGTTCCAATAAAACTCCCACAATCCGGTCAAATGCACCGGACCCGAAGATTGGAAATCCCAGGCCGTAAGCGAAAGAACTCCGTTTACCGCCTCAGGGGATTTTTCATGCCGCTGTTCAGCGAACAGAGTCCCGTTATTGACAAGACATATCACGACAAAGGTAAAGAGCACAGAAATCTTGCTACCTGTACCGGGGAGTCTCATGGTATACTTATCGGTAGATTAATGCATTTTTACGAGGGGGGTCCCAATGGTCGTTGATCTGCATGCACATCCGGCGTTTAAGAGTGAATGGTTCGGTTTTGATATAGTTTCCACATCAGAAAAAAAGAGTCTCGTCGATTTTTTTACGGTAGACCCGCTGTGTTTCAATCCGCTTATCGTCCGCTCTGATTTCGACAAACTGAAAAAGGGTGAAGTTTCCGTTTTGCTCTCTACGGTGTATGCTGTGGAGCAGGACGCGCTGCGCCGGGACCTTCGAATAAAATTACTCGGGTCTAGAATACCGATTATAAAACTGTTACGCCCGTTAAGTCTCTTTAAACCGTTTCGCTCCTTCTGGAAACACCATGTCAAAAAAGATTATTTCTATTCTACCCTCCGTTCGATCAAAAACATAGAAGAGGCGGTGAAAAAAACGGAAACTGTCACTATTGCTCAGAATAGTGATGATCTCTCTTTCCTCTCCGAGGGAAAAACCGTTCTCGTCCACGCTCTCGAGGGAGCGCATAATCTCGAGGGAGAAAACATCCGGGAGTTGAGGAGAAAATATCCCTTTGGTTCCAAGCTTTCCTCCGAACAGACCGAGATGATACGGGCCGAACTGCTCGATAATCTCTCCCGGCTCATCGAAAAACGGGTGGCTGTAATCGGCCTCTGCCACTATTATCCGAATGAAATCATTTCGAGTTGTTTTTCTTTTCCCGAGCGTACATTGGAGCAGATACCGTTTAGGGAATGGAAAAAACTTTTAAACGGGCATACGATCGGTTTGACCGAAATCGGACGGGAAGTTGTCCGGAAGATGTTCGAACACGGAGTAATTGTCGATATCAGTCATGTCTCTCCGGAAGGGAGAAAAGAGATATATGAGATCGCCGGTGAGTCCAACGGTGAGTCCAATCAAGGGAAAGTGATCGCTTCCCATATTGGTGTCAAAGCGCTCTACCATCACGCCTACAATCTCGACGATTGGGAAATCCGCTGGATTGCCGACCACGGAGGGGTCATCGGCATCATGTTCTCGAATTTTTGGCTCTCCGGGAAAGAACATGCCAAACTTGGTCTGGGGATGATTACAAACACAATCGATCATGTACTAAACGCAGGGGGAGCCGATGTGATAGCTTTCGGTTCAGATTTTGACGGATTCAGCGACCCTCCTGATGATATTGCCGATGCTTCTGAATGGCATTATTTACGGGATTATCTCGCGTGCCAGTACAAGCTGCTAAACGATACGATCGAAAAAAAATATACTGACGAGCAGCTGGAACATTTTTTCTGGAAGAACGCGTTGGAGACGTTAAAAAATGGTTGGACCGCGTAATTAAAAGGCAGCGCTCTTGCCGCATACCGGACAATCGGGTTTCTTTTCGATACGTGCCTGTTCTATGGACATCGTTCTCAGATCCACGATAAGGAGTTTTCCGTAATGGGGCTGTTCGATTCCGGTCAATATGTATACTGCTTCGATCGCCTCCAAACTCCCCAAAACACCGGCTGTTGGTCCGCACACAGGGGTAGGGGCGGAACGGTCGCGGGAATAATCGGAAAGAAAACATGCCAGACAAGGAGTATCAGGTGGGTGGACCGTAAATAATTGTCCGTAGAATCCGCGGATTCCGGTATGAATAAACGGTATGTGGTTCGCAACGGCAAACCTGTTGAGGGCAAAACGAGCTTCAAAATTATCGAGACAGTCTATGATAATGTCGCAGCCCTCAAAGATGGAAGTGACGGTGCTGTCTGTTATCTTTTTCTTGACTGTTTCAATGTGCACATGCGGGTTGAGCTCAGTAAGATGTCGCGCGGCAATCTCCGTTTTCTCTTCTCCGAGATCATTTTCAGTATAGAGAATTTGACGGTTTAGATTCGAGCGGCTTACAGTATCGCTATCTGCTGCGACGATGGCCCCGGCCCCGAGTGCGGTAAGATAGAGACTCACCGGAGAGCCAAGCCCTCCCAGTCCGGCAATTCCTATCCGGGCTGATTTCAGCTTCTGCTGAGCATCCTCTCCCCACCCTGTGATGTGAAGTTGCCTTGTATAACGCTCTCGTTCGTCATCGTTTAATAGCGAGTTTTTCATACAAGAGAGTATAACAGGCGCAGAAAATATTACAACTCTTTTTGGACTCAACGGTTGCCGTACCCGATGCAATTGCATTATTTTTTATATAATGTATGAATGTTCCATTTACGCAGCAGAAATTAAAAAAACAGAATATTTTTCAAAAACTCACCCGAAGAAGCAATGATCGAAACGCTTTTATCGAGGTGAACAATCTGCTCGCAAAGCAGGGGCCGCTTAATACTACGTCTGAGCAGATCCGGGAGATCGAACAACGGTACAATCTCGATATAGGTCGTGCTTTTCCTGAAGGCGTTGAAAAACTTTTCACCAACTATCTCGTTTTCTGCTTGCGGGATAAGCAGATGAGCGGAGATGAGCTTCGCGGTTTGTCCCACCTTAAGAAAGTTCTCGGTCTCACTGACCGGGAGGTCGAAGCAATTCTCCGCGCCGCTTCCAAGCTTGTCTATCATAAAGAACTCCCTCGTACCCTCGAAGATGTGCATATTGATGATGAAGATCGTTCATTTCTTATCAGTTTGCAGGAAGATCTGCTCCTTCCTAGTTCGATTGTCGAATCAATTAATCACCGTTCTCCTACTGAACGCTTTCATTTACTCATTTCCGGGGAGGGGTTAGAGGGTAGTTTGAGTAAAGAAGAAGAGCAGGATTTACTCTATATTGCGGACAATCTAAGTGTCGAAATCTCTGTAGAAAAGCCGACTAGGGAGCTCTACGAATTGTTTGCGCTGTTCTGGCAGGTCGAAAACGGCTACCTTCCCGAGTTTTCACCAAAAATTAGGCTGGCCCGTAATGAAACGTGCCACTTTTGCTCAGAGGTCTCATGGTATGAAAGGCAAAAGGGCGTGACGCCGGTGGATATTGGTGGTCCGACCTTTCGGCTGAAACTGACTAAAGGTGTGTATTGGCGGTTGAAAGACCTCGCCGTCTACGACACGGCGAGTACGGGATGGTCATCCCCATTTGAGGGAATGCTTCATATAACCAATAGACGCTTATTCCTTCGCGCCTCGGACGGTAAAAAATCGTTACCCCTCAAACATATTCTCCACGTTATTCCTTACCGTAACGGGTTGACCATTCAAAAAAGCTTTGAGAAGACCTATTTCGCGGAATTCGAGAACAAACCGGAGATAGCAGCAGTTATCCTCCACCGCCTACTGCTTCCCCACAGTATCTAACAAAAAGAGCGATCATTACGTTTGTCCCTGAATGAAATTGAACGGACTCTTTCCAATATCGGTCGCTTGAAAGCTCTCCCATCCCGCCCCGCTTATATCGTCGAACTTTATAATCCGCGCTTCAAAAGTATCGTCATCGATTATATAAAAAGAACCATCTAGTGAAACCAAGAAACGGAGAGCGCCCCAGAACGTATCTTCTACATCATTAGGATTTCTGTCCAGCGTATCAGGTGAAGTGGTTGCATTGTAATTTACCGGAAG
>CAZKZZ010000199.1:0-5530 GCA_964557375.1 uncultured Spirochaetales bacterium
GACATGCTGGTGTTATGCTCAGCTGCCCACACCTTGGCCCAATGGACCACATCCTCGGGGAGGGTAATAGTTACATTTCTCATCATCAATCTCCACGAAAATAGTGTAACATAATTTTTGTGCTGTGAGCTTACCTAACCGCTTCCGCATCAAAAAGCAGCGGGAAGAATTGGCCGCCTATCTTCCGGCCCGGAGGAATGACCGGTACCCCTTCGAGGAGCGGCTGGTCTGTGTCCGAGTAGAACCCGTCTAAGGCGCTGTTTATGACCGTGGCCCTCCGCGGACGGTCGGACTTGTTTTCATAAGAGCCGTGGACGAGGAGCGGGTGGTGGAACGTAGCATGGCCCCGCTTCATCTCGATCGGTACCGGATTGAACTGTTCTTTCTGCCGCTCGCTTAAGACTTCCTGGATTGCAGTCATGTTCCCGGCGAGGTTTGTCTTGGGGAGGAGGGGCCATTCGTGAGATGCCGGGACGTAATGGAGGCAGCCGTTTTCCGTGCTGACGTCATCTAAGCCGATCCAGCAGGTGAGATGGCACATCGGTTTGGAGCGTGTCCAGAAGGAGTAGTCCTGGTGCCAGGCTACCACACCGCCGTGTTTTTTCGGTTTTGAGAAGAGCTGATCGTGCCAGAATCGTACCGAGCCGCCCAACAGCTGGGAGGCGGGAACTAAGAAGGCGGGATGCCATAGAATATCGTGGAAGCCGTGAGTCATCCGCCAGGCCCCTAATGCGTGAAGAAGGACCGTGTCCGGGTCGGTCGATTCGTTGGAGTGGAACTCATACCAGAGGTCCTTCTTGTGATATTCAGGATGAGAGATATCTTCGAGCTCTTCGCAGAGGATGTCACATTGGTTGTCGCTTAAGATTTTTACATCTGCAACATAGCCGTAGTCGCGGTAGAACTCGACCTGATCATCCGAGAGTTTATATTTTTCGATGTTTTCAGGAGTAACGACTTCCTCCAAAAAAACTTTCGAAACCGGTTTATGTACAAAAGAGAGATCTCGTGTTTCCATAGTTTTATTCTATTATATTTATCGGCCGGTCCGCAAGCCGACAAACAGACCGGGGAGCATGAAACAGTGCCAGAGACTGGCGATGATGCTCGAAGTCCCGACTCTCGTATATACTCCCGAAAACTTTCCATTATACATATACACGCCGATGACATTCCGGCAGGTGACCTCTTCGAATGAACCATCAGACCTGTCGAAACAGGAGAGAAACCTGTCTTCCCCATGGTTGCAGAACTCCTGCAGCAGATATCCGCCGCTCCGGCTTTTCTCCTCGAGAAGGCGCTGCCACTGGACTTTTGTGCAGTCCCTGCCGGCTATCACTTCTTGTGCCGCGTACCGGTCTTCCGGTTTGATGAGCCACGCTTCACGCTCGCGGACCACACTGCACTGCCTGACCTCTTCTTCGGTTAGGCGTAATGTCTGCGGGATCCGGTCCCGAATCAGTGTCTGCTCCTCCGGAGTGAACAATGATAACACGTCGGGATGTCGGAGGACCCGGAACACATTTTTGTTATGAAGGAGCTGCGACCGGAAGGGGCCTACCATACACACATCACCGTTTCGATACGCTTCGATCAGGGGCTTGATTTCGTCAGCACGGTCGAAGCATTCGAAGTTTACCGCACGCCTGTACACCAGATCAATCTGAGTACCCCTAAGCATAAGCCGGCCGCCTGCCCCGCTGCGTGAATAGGTAAAATGTCTCGGGTCGGTAATCACACAGCGGAGTCCCCGCCTCTCTATCGCGGCGCAGAACGCTTCGAACTCTTCCCTCACCCCTTCGCCGTCCCAGTCGGAAATGGCAATGACCGGACCGCTCCTTCCGCTCCATTCACGGAAGAGCTCGAGAAGGGTGTCGATCCAGGAATCGATGAATTCGTACCTTCGGACTGCAAACCGGTTCTCGATCTCTCTGAAAATACGAGTGCCGGCAAAAACACGATCTAGTTCGCCGATTTCGTTCATCCCCGAAGTACCGTCGGTATTGAACTCGCAGAACTTCGCCGGTGCCGACCGGGAGAAGAACAGATCGAGCCGGGCCATGGGGGCCGAATGGCTGTAGCCGGGGTCGATCCTGATCAACTCATCCGCTGTCCTGTCAAATCCATAAAGCCGTCTGAGCCCTGCATCCCCCAGATAAGCTTCCGAGAGTTTAGAGGTGATGCCGCTTACGAGGCGGCAAATTTCTTCGAACGTGCTGCGGTCCTGATCGTCGAAGAAAAAAGGCTGGTAGAGCCAGTCGATTACCTCTCCGTGGTACTTGGCATTCGATTTTGCCATCTCCTCCGCCATAGCGGAAAAATCATCGAAATACAATGAGGGATTATCGAGGACGAGTCTCCGAAACTGTTCGGCGGCCTCCATGGCCGGACGGTTCAGCAGGCCCCGCATCGCTCTTGTGTCGGTTTGGGATTATGGAAAGACCCCGCTTTTGAAGCGGCTGCACATGTCGTACCGGTAAAGAGGGGCTGCAGATACGGCATGTTCTCCGCACTACAGTACCGCTCAGTTTTTCGCAGCAGTTCTTCGGTAACCGAGCCGATCGTCTCATCTCCCATAGGAGCCTCGGGGCCGCGGACCGGGGCTTCGCTGCGGGCTGTGAGTAAATCGCTTTCATTGAACCGGCGGAAGTACTCGGCGGTTTCACCAAAGAGGTCCCGGTTGTAGAACAGCTCATGCACGAGGGCAGCGAATTGAAGCATCCGTTTCGGGGGAAGGGCATCAGTCATTCGCAGTTCGAGAAACTGCTTAGCCCGGACATCGGTGAATACCATCCTGAGTGCTTCTCCGATGGATTTTTCCGTATGCCCGTACCGGGAAAATAGGGACCGCAGGTCCTGCTCTCCGGTATAACGGTATTTCCCGTCCTCATAAAAAACGATCGGTTTGAGTCCCGAAAACCAGGAGGCGAACCGTTCGAACCCGAAACCGCTGTCGAACACCCCGGGGAGAAGCCCGCACCTGTGAGAGTCGCAGTTGTCCCAGACGGTAAGTCGGACCGCCCAGCCCGGATAGGGCTTCCCCTCGAAGAGGGGGCAGTTGCTGAACAGCACGGCAAAAACAGGGGAGAGGGCGGTGGCCAGCCGCAGTTTGGCCGCAAAATCATCTTCATCGAAATAATCTATCGCGACCTGGGTCGCCGCGGTGCCTTTCATCATGTTGTGGGCGAGCTTCCCTTTGTCGAGAAAGTATTTGGCCATGTAGTGGTACTTTTTTTTGGGGATAAAGGGGATTTTCCGGGCGGTGTCGACCGGTTGATACCCCCACGTCTCGAGGGTCTGCTCCCGTGCAGCCAGGACCGGTGTCACCTCATCGAGGAACGCGCCGTATTCGGCTTCGATTTCGGAGATGCTCCTGCAGGGGGATGTGCTGTATTCGAGCTGCGCTCCCGGTTCCAGCGTAATCGTCTGCTCACCCCGGGCAGCCGTTCGGGAAAGTGAGAGGGGATACCGGCTCTCGTAGCGGACCTCCCATCCGTTGCTGTTGTCCCTGCCTAAGGTCTCGAGGAGATTCCCCACACCGTCTGGTTCGAAGTAGGTTACGGTCTTCCTGTTACCGGCCCGGGTCACGAAATGCTCTATTTCTACTCCGGTCCGTTCCTCACTCGGTCTTTTACAGTGTGCGGCAAGATAATCTGCAATGGTGTTTATCAGCGATGCGTCAGTCATGCTGAAGATTGTAACAAAAACGGTAATGTAATGGTAGGGGGTGTTATCTACTCATTCGCCCCGATTACCTTCTGGTCGAAGTCGATGACGGCGCCTGTCATCATCTCCGCTTCGTCGCTCAGCAGATAGGCGGTGAGTGCCGCGATATCCCGCGGTTTGAGAAGACGCTCGAACGGCTGCAGCCGTTCTGCGGTTTCGAGCCAGTTCTCCGGTTCTCCGGCAGCGAGCTGCGCTTGGTGCTCGTTCGGAGTGTCGGTCCAGCCGATGCAGATGCCGTTGGAACGGATCCGGTGTCTCAATTGAGAGTTGGCTACGTTTTTAGTGAGGGTAAGGAGGGCCCCCTTCGAGCTGGAATAGGCTGCCAGTACGGTCTGGCCGCAGTGGGCGGTATCACTTATGATGTTGACGATGCTCCCCTGCGTGGTAATACCCGCTGCAGCGCCCTTTTCCCGGTTTTATAGTATGAATCTATAGAAAATACATGATAAACTAGGAGGTATGAAAAAGATGGGTGAACCGGCAATTAAATATGATCATGAATACACCTATGGAGAGTACAGAGAATGGCCTGAGGATGAGCGGTGGGAGCTGATCGACGGAGTCGCCTGGAACATGAGCCCGGCGCCGAACCGGTTTCATCAGGGGATTTTGATGGAACTTGCAAAAACCATCGCCCTTTTTCTCGAGGACCGCTCCTGCCGAATCTATCCGGTCCCGTTCGATGTGCTGCTGCCTGATCATCGAGACCAGGAAGAGGATGATGTAAAAACGGTAGTTCAGCCGGATATTTCGGTTATCTGCGATGAGTCGAAGCTGACCGAAAAAGGATGTACCGGAGCACCCGACTGGATCATCGAAATTCTCTCTCCCTACACTTCGAAAAAGGACATCGCTGTAAAGCTCGAGTTGTACGAACGGCACGGGGTAAAGGAGTACTGGCTGGTCGATCCCGGAAACCGCTATATTCATGTCTATCTGCTCGATGAAAACGGAAAGTACCCGTTCGTACCCGAGCTCTATCTCGGCGAGAATCCCGTGGAGAGTACAACTCTAAAAGGTCTGCGGGTCGACCTTGGCCGGCTTTTCTCGGTGTAGCCGGCCTGAACCGCCCTTGCGCAATTATTTCCCTAAAATGGAGGATGGGAATATTTTTCTCATCGGTTGACGCTGCAGTCGGAAATCATCCCTATCAGCACCCTGAAAAAGCCTTGAATTCCTGAAATTTCAACACAATGTGTGCTTTCTTTGGTATTCATGAAGCGTTTGTTGGCACGATTCCTGCATTATAGCAAGTACAATACTTGAATGGAGGTGTTCACATGAACATGAAAAAAGCAATGATAGTTTTATTGGTACTTGTTACCGGATTGAGCGGCGCTGCATTTGCTGCAGGACAGATCGAAGAAGCCCAGCGGAACGCTCCCCCGGCGCGCCCGGCTTGGGATTTCAGTGATGAGGACCTGGTCAAAGTGACCGGCAAACTCTACTACGAGAACCTCATCCATCCCGAATTGAAAGACGGGTCGACTGTGTATAATCTGATGGTCCCCCGGATGTATCTCTACTCGGTAGAACTCGACGAGGGGAAAACAGTGACCGTCGAAGGGTACCTTACGGATGAGTTTCCCGGACGCAGTCCCTGGATTGATGATGATGAAGTTGACGGCCAGTTCATCGCAGTGACCAAGGCTGTTATCGATGGCGAAGAGTACGAGCTCGACCATCCCATGTACGGGCCCCGATACAGTAATGACTTCAGGGGAGCTCCAAGGATGGGCGGTCCCGGGATGGCAGGACGCGGGATGCCCGGCCCATGCGGTAAAGGCGGACGATGGGACGACCG
>CAZKZZ010000200.1:0-5490 GCA_964557375.1 uncultured Spirochaetales bacterium
TATCCACCTGGTTTTCGTAAGCTAAGCTTTCGACAATATCGTGGATGTCCATGTATATCTGTTCGACCATCTGAAACGAATCGCTCATCACCTCGAAGCCGAGCCGCCCGCTGAGGGCAATATCACCGAACTTCATCCCCGCATTGATCCTGCCGATATTTATCCTCGACCGGGGGCGCTGGGGGAGGCTGATTGCCATGATTCTGTTGATCACTTCGTTTAATATGAGTATCGCGTTGGTCTCCCCTTTACTCTCCCAGCCGGTAAGTTCGGGAATTTGACACTGTACCTCGCCCCGTATCATTCCTAAGGTAAAATAATTCAATCTGCCCAACTCGATCCCCTCGACCATAATCGCGCCGCGAACATCCTTTTTCCAATTCTCCAAAAAAGAGCGTACACTCTTGAGGTTGCTTCTCCCGAGAGATTCCTGAAACCCGACAATATAGAGGTCCGATTCCAGTTCGATCGATAGAGCGGAGAGGATATCGGGAAGAGTGGCCAGAGTTCCCACAGCAACACTATTGTCCGCCACCCCCGGTCCTGAGATTAGCTGTTCGTTTACGGTGAGATTCAAATCATCAATATCATTGAGTACAATATCGAGATGCGCGCCTACGATAATCGGTTTTTTTCCGGAATCCTTTCCTTTGATGAATGCCACAGGATTACCGTCTGCGTCGATCGTACATTCGTCGACGGACCGGAGCATACTCAGCCTTTCCCCGAACATGGAAGCTTTCGGGGAGCGGGCCGCGACACTATCATCATCCTCTTTGAGCACCTGCATGCGGTCATCCTCCTGACCAATCATGAGGATATTGGTAATGAGTACATCCTTGTTATCGGCAATTATACCGGTATACTTCGGCACGTCGGCTAAATGATCAAGTGTAAGAGATGGTGTAGCCATATTAGTTCCTCGTTGCTATCCACATAACCTGATACGGCTTTAACCGCAATCGGTCCTTTTCAATAGTTTTATTCTCCGCCGGCTTCTCTCCTGTTATAAGGTCATATCCACCGACGGAACCCCCACCGAGCGGAACAGCCGTTTCTTTTCCGGTTGTGTTGATGAAAACAGTTACCTGCTCCGTTTCGTCCGGGCTTGTTCTCTCGATAGCAAACACTCCGTTTTCAGAGAAGTCGAGCACTTTCCACGGACCGGCGGGATGAAACGCCTTGCTCTTTCTTCGGGCTTCGAGCATTGCTGTGTATCCATCGAATACCATACTGCGGAGTGAGCCTTCCGTATTGAGTTCTTGCTCGACACCATTGATATCGAGTTTTTCGCGGTTTATCGACCGCTTCATTCCGGTAATCTTCGGCCCCTCGCTCCAGTTTTGCGAACCGAGGAGACTATGAATGTAGATTCCGGGAACACCGGGCATAGAAAGCAAGACGGCCTGGGAAGCCAAAAACTTGGCTGCCCGTGCTTTTTCAGAAAGTGACTCTTCAGCAACGGCTGAAAGGTAGTTGATATTGAGTTCATAGGGGATTTCACCGCCCGGGACCGCTTTGTAAGAGATTTCCCCTCCTCTCTTTTTGACCTCTGAAAGTAACCCCTCGATCTCTTGTTCTTCCAGGATTCCGTGCGCGGGGAGGATGCCGATCCCGTCGTGAGAGGCGAGGAAATTGAAATAGGTTGCAGTCTCTCCGAGATGGGGCAGCTCCTTCGCCCATGCAGTCAGATGCCGGGGGTCCTCCCGAATAAAGGCATCCAGAACAAGGGGGGGAAGTGAGAATTGATAGATCATGTGGGCTTCATCATTCAGATTTCCGAGATAGGACATGTTCTCCTTATGCGGTACGTTGGTCTCGGTAATCAAAACAGAACCGGGACAAGCCTCGTCCATCACCGCCCTGAAAAACCGGACAACTGCGTGGGTTTTTGGATGGTGAAGACAGGGGGTACCGATCTCTTTCCACAAATACGCTATCGCATCGAGCCGCACAACCCGCGCGCCGTGAGCCATATATTCGAGCAGAATATCGGTCATCTCCAGTAGTACGTTCGGCTCTGCAAAATTGAGATCAACCTGATCGGCGGAAAAGGTCGTCCAGAGCCGAATTTCACCGTCCGCATGCTGAAACGGAGTAAGCAGCGGGGACGTTCTCGGTCTCGCTACACTGCTCAAGTCCACATCGTCCGGAGGAGCTATGAAAAAATTGTCGTAGAGAGAATCACCCCGGAGAAACCCTTTTACATATTCGCTCTCCGCGGAACAGTGGTTCAGTACAAGGTCGGTCATGAACCGAAATCGTGCGGCAATCGCTTCGATATCTTCCCAGCTTCCAAGCTCCGGATTTACTTTGCGGTAATCGATAATCGAGAAACCGTCATCCGATGAGTAGGGTAAATAGGGAAGAATGTGAATTCCCCGCACCGTCCCTTCGAGCCGTTTCGTGAAAAAACGGTCTAAAACGGAGAGGGGGACTTCTCCAACTGACGTAAGAGAATCTCCATAGGTGATGATAAACGCATCTTGTTCATTGAAAAGTTCTTTCTGTCTCTCGGCATTGATATCGTGCTTTGAGATGAGCTCTGCTGCTTTACGGGCCAGTGTCTCCGCATTCTCTTCTCCGTAGATAAATCCGAGCTCTTTTCGTATGGTTTTGTTCATGAACACCTCTCCACTCTATACAACACTGTATTCAGTATAAAGTAAATGAAGAAATTTATCAAAACAGAAAACTGCTGTCGTATTGTGGCGGGAAGCTGAATTATAGTACACTGAGCGGATGAAAAGCGCGTTTGTAGCCGTTGTCGGACGACCTTCTGCCGGAAAATCTACCCTGTTAAATCTCTTCTGCGGCTACAAGGTATCCATTATTTCTAACGTCCCCCAGACGACCCGAAACAAGATACGGGGTATCGTAAATCGCGACGCAGGACAACTCGTTTTTATCGATACTCCGGGATACCACAACTCGAATCGTAAATTCAATCTCCATATGAAACAGTTAGTACAGGAGACACTCGAAGAGGTCGACTGCGTTCTCTATGTAATGGACACCTCCCGTCCGCCGGGAGATGAAGAGCGGGAGATGGCAGCTATGGTTTCTTCCTATGCGGAGAGGAGTGTTGTGGCCCTCAACAAGATCGACATCGAGCCGACCTATCGGGATGAGATGATGGACCTGTTACAGCAGACCGACCTCGATGCTCCCGTCTTCCCGGTATCCGCTGTGCAGGCTGACGGTACGGACGAGCTCCTTGCCGCACTGTTCGACCGTTCACCCGACGGGGAGCTCATGTATCCGGCAGATTTATATACGGATCAGGAGCCGGCCTTTAGAATCGCGGAGATCATTCGAGAAAAGGCGGTCAACCGGGTCCGGGAAGAGCTCCCTCACGCACTCTACGTTGATGTGGCGGACATCGAAACGGATGAACGGCAGGAGAAATTGTGGATTCGCGCTTTTCTGGTAACCGAGCGGGAATCCCAGAAAGGTATCCTCGTGGGGAAAAAGGGTTCCATGATCAAAGCGGTCCGCACCGACGCACAGAAGGAAATCGCCTCCCTTTTCCCCTACCGAATACACCTCGATTTACGGGTCAAAGTACAGCCGAACTGGAGGAAGAATGCCGGCCTGCTCGACCGGCTTATTCAGTAATTTTTTTAGACTCTTTTAAGACCGAAAGCACAGCCTCGAACCTGGCGTCAGGTTTTCTCGTTAAGGGCCAACTCGAGTGCGCGGGTTACCTTTTCTTTACCCGCAGTCAACATGAACCCGGCTAAGCGGGGCCCTTTTTCTTTGCCGATCAGCGCCCGGTAGACCGCGGCGAACAACACTTTCGGCTCCATTTCTCTGTTCCCCGCGATTTCATAGACCGCCTCACTGACTGTTTTCTCATCATATTGGTCCAGCCGGGAGGCAACCTCGGCAAGCGCGGTAAGGGCCTCTTTCTCCCGGCTCGAAAACTGCGCCGGGGGCGTGGACTCGGTTCTCAGGTGAAAGCGGAAATCCTCCGGAGCAAATCCGGTAATCCAGTTCCAGGCACACTGCGCCCGCACCCGTATCCGCTCTTTTTGGCTTTCTTTGATGTCGTCGAGCATATCGAGCGCGGCATCGATATTCCCTTCCTGAATCTGGAGCAGATTGCAGAGATGGCGGAAGGCGATTTGATACGGCATCTCAGGCGGGACATCTCCCACCTGGGAGAGTTCGTAGATCCGTTTTTCTTTCTCTCTGCGTTTCTCTCCCACCTCTTCCGTGCCGAAGTAAATCCGTTCACTTTTATCGTAGTCTTCATAGATCTTGAGAACATCGAGATCAAAAGAGATGGCAAACTCAGAATTGGGTTTAGTACTTACAAAAAGGTACCGTACAATCTCCGGCTGATACACCTCGAGGACGTCGCGAAGGCTTACTACCTCGCCGGTGGAAGAAGAGATCTTCCCTCCCCGCCCCTTTATTCGGATAAAATCATACTGAAAAGTTACCGGGGATTCTCCTTCGAAGATCTCGGTGACGACCTCTCGGGCCGTGTCGAACGAGCCGCCCTCCGAATGGTGGTCCTTGCCGGCCGGCTCGAAATCGACCCCCTCCTCCTTCCAGCGCATGGGCCAGTCGATCCGCCAGGGTAGTTTTACCGCACCGGTTTCCCGCAGGTCCACCTGCTCGCGGTTGCCGCAGGAACTGCAGGCGTAGGCGAGCCCCCACTCGCCGTCCCACGCTTCGACCGTGGTCGTGTCCTTCTCACAGGCAGTACAGAAAACCGATACCGGCCACCACTCCGCAGGGAGGGGAGCTGTCCGGTGGCTGTCGAGAATTGCTCGGATCTTATCCCGTTTTTCCAGGGCGGTCCTAATGCCGTCGGCGTAGACTGCCTTCCGGTACCGATCAGCCTGGTAGATGTAATCCGGTTCTACACCGACCCGGGGGAGCAGTTCTTCGAGCTCTTTTTCGTGGGCCCGGGCGTAACTCGCTTCCCTGCCTGCAGGGTCCGGTACCAGGGTAATGGGCTTTCTCAGATACCCCTCCAGCTCCTCCTGATTGGGCATGTTTTTCGGCACTTTCCGGAAGACATCGTAATCGTCCCATGAGTAGATAAAACGGACGTTTTTGCCCCGCTCGCGTAGAGCACGGACAACCAGCTCTACGGAGATGATCTCTCTGAAGTTGCCGATGTGGATAGTACCGGAAGGGGTAATTCCTGATGCTGCCACGTAGAGTTTTTTATCACCCTTCTCCCGGATGATTTTTTCCGCGTAATTGTCTGCCCAATGGGCCGGTTTGTTTTTCATAGGAGGTTGATTATACCTGAGGCCGTTCTATTTGTTCAACCTGAACTTGGAAATCAAACGATTTATGACCGCAGCTTTATCAGGGCAGCTTGACCCAAACAGCGCCTGCATTGCTCGACTCGACCGCCTTGTAGATAAACTCCATTCCCCGGAGTCCATCGTACACGGTGGGGAACGAATACTCATCCGTGGAAAGCGGCTTTCCGTCGAGATGGGCCCGGATTGCAGTAATCGCACC
>CAZKZZ010000201.1:0-5435 GCA_964557375.1 uncultured Spirochaetales bacterium
CGTACAATTGACGCGGTACGGGCCGTAACCTATACTGAAAGAAGGAAGGTATGATATGAACCGCCTTATATTGGTTTTGATTATTTTCGTGATAGCAGTGGCAGCTCCTCTGGCAGCGGAGGACCTGTTTGTCGAATATGTCGAGGGGTATGTGGATGTCCGCAGGGGGAGCAGCTGGCAGGAGCTCTACATCGGAGACAGTGTCTCGGAAACAGATACGGTAAAAGTCGATGATAATTCTCTTGCCGAGTTTTCCGGAGCATCACGTACTTTCACTCTGACCAAACCGGGGACTTATGAGATCCGCTCTCTTCTCACCGCTTCGCGCCGCAAAGAGCAGTCCGGGGTGGGGACTTTGTTGTCCGGCAAGATGCAGAGCATGTTTGCTCCAACCGGTGATTCGGGGCCGAGTACGGTAGGCGGTGTGCGTGCTTCCGAAGCAGTAAATGAAGAAGATGAGTTCATGTGGGTCGAAAGTGATGTACAGGAACTGATCACCTCCGGTAAAGAACTTCTCGAACAGGAAGAGTACGATGAAGCGCTCGAATTGTTCGAGGAGGCGTATGACTATGCTTTAGACCTCGAAGAAGAGTACGCCTCACTGTTTTATCAGGGATATACGCAGGCTATCCTCGGCAGACCCGGGGCTGCTATGGATGCGATAGCGGATATAGACCCGGCACCGGAAGCGGATTATTACTACGACTATTATCTGCTCAGGGGAAAACTCTTAATCGATTCTTTCGCGTTCGAAGAAGCGGCGGAGTTTTTAACGAGCTTTGATGAAATCTACGCCACACCGGAACAGAAACAGACCCTTTATCTGCTGACCGGCTACTCCTATCTCGAAGCGGAAATGTTAGACCGAGCGGAGGAGTACCTCCAGGACGCGGTTACCATTGACCCGGATTCGGATACCGGGAAAACGGCCTCCGAGCTCTTCGAGCAGATTTCTACGTAACTGCTTTCGCCATCTTGTCCAGAATAGCGATGTCCTCATCCTCCAGCCTGAACTCGAGGCTTTCTAAGTTCGAATCGATGTGTTCAGGTGAAGAAGCTTTGGGAATGGGCATGACCCCATCCTGGCAGAGGAGCCAGTTCAACGCAATATGATGGATGGGCCGGTCGTATTTGGCCGCAATCCGGGAGAGCTCCCTGCTCTTGTTCCGGTCTGCGAGTTCTTTCCGTTCCAGAGGACGGTAAGCAATAACAGCCATTCCGTTCTCCCGGCAAAATGCCAGATATTCCGGAGTTGCAACGGTCCTCTCTAAGATGCTGTAGTGTACCTGCACCGCGGCGATCGGGTGTTTTGACAGTGATACGGCCCTCTTCAGCTGTTCCAGATTGAAGTTACTCACCGCCAAGTGTTTGGCCATCCCCGAGTCAATAACATCATTCGCCCCTCCCATATACTCCTCCATGGGCACGGCCTCCCAGGGAAAGTGGACGTAGAAGAGGTCGATATAATCAGTCCCGAGCCGGGAGAGCATCCCTTCCACCGCCCTGGGGACCGCCGTGCGGAGGGCGTGCCACTCCCACACCTTTGATGCGAGAAAAAACGTATCCCGCGGGTACGGTTTGATGGCCTCCCCCACGATCTCTTCGGTGTGTCCGACCCCGTACAGTTCGGCAGTATCGATGTGGTCCTGGCCTTTATCGAGTGAATATCTGATCGCGGCGATCTCACGCTCATCATGATCGTAATCAGCGAAGAGCTCACGGTCACTGAACCTTGCTCCCCCCATCCCCCAGGTACCGATACCGATGGGGTTGACCGTTCTTCCCGCTATCTCTTTTTCGAACAGATTCATCGGATCACCCGGGCGCCGCCTCCGCCCATCACCCGTTCGACCTCCTTGACCGTGGCCATGGACGTATCTCCCGGTGTAGTCATAGCCAGGGCACCGTGGGCCGCACCGTAATCGACCGCTTTCTGGGGATCATCGGTGGTAATAAGGCCGTATATAAGCCCCGATGCAAAACTATCGCCCCCGCCGACCCGGTCGTAGATCTCGAGGTTTTCCCGCATTTCGGCCTCGTAGATCTTCCCGTCATGCCAGCAGATCGCACCCCAGTCATTGACCGTTGCGGTTTTGACGGTCCGGAGGGTCGTAGCGATTATCCCGAAGTTGGGATACTCTTCGGTCACCCTGCGGATCATCTTTTTATACCCTTCGATATCCAGTTTGGACAATTTTTCGTCAACACCTTCCACCTCGAACCCGAGACATGCGGTAAAGTCCTCTTCGTTACCGATCATCACATCCACATAGCGGGCGAGCATTTTGTTTACTTCCTGTGCCTTTTTCTGCCCTCCGATCGATTTCCACAGACTCCCCCGGTAGTTGAGGTCATAAGAGATGAGCGTCCCGTGCTTCTTGGCAGCTTTCATCGCCTCTTCGAGGACATCAGGGGTGGTCTCGGAGAGGGCCGCGTAGATCCCCCCGGTGTGAAACCAGCGGGAGCCGTATGTACCGAATATCTCTTCCCAGTCGATATCACCTTTCTTGAGCTGACTGGCCGCCGTATTCCCTCGGTCTACCGTACCCAGGGCGCCTCGAATGCCGAAACCCCGCTCCGTAAAATTGATTCCGTTTCTCACCTCGCGTCCCAATCCGTCGTAGGGAAACCACTTGATAAACCGGGTATCGACTCCTCCCTGCATGATAAAATCTTCGACTAGATGTCCGATTTCATTGTCCGCGAACCCGGTAACAACGGCCGTCCGGAGCCCAAAACATTTCCGAAGAGCTCTGGTCACATTGTATTCACCGCCGCCTTCCCACGCTTTGAACTGACGGGCCGTCCGCACCCGGCCTTCACCCGGGTCGAGCCGCAGCATGATCTCGCCTAACGAAATACAGTCGTATGAACATTCCGATGCTGATTTTATGTTTAGTACCGACATGTTTTTACCTCCCGATGTTCTCAATTGATGTGTCTGTGAAGTTTCTACGAGAATACTGCACCAACCTACCACATCCGGTCATTTTTCGAAAGAGGCACTTGGCGGGTGGGCGAACCTGAGGATACCTTTCGTTCCCGCCTCGGTTTCAAATGAAAAGCTTCCGTGGAGCTGTTTGGAGAGGAGCCGTACCAATGAGAGCCCCATCGAGTCGGTCGATTCCGGATCGATTTCAGGAGGGATTCCGCAGCCGTTGTCCTCTACAATAAGCGTATACTGGTTGTCATGGTGAGAAAGTTCAACGTTTATAGCACCCTCAGGGTTGTTTTTAAGCCCGTGAATAAGGGAATTGGTCACCAACTCGTTCGCGATCAGTCCTATCGGCATGGCGGTATCGAGCGGAATGTAAATACCCGGAGCTGAAACAAACTGACGAACTGTCTGAGTATTACCCGTATCGTGATGCGTTACCAGAAGCTGAGAGACCAGTTCATCCAAATATTCCTCCATATCAATTGTGGAGAGGTCGTCCTTTTGGTAGAGGTGTTCGTGAATCAAAGCCATAGCATTAATCCGGTTTTGGCTGTTGAGAAGTATGCGCTCGATCAGCTCATCTTCGTTCTGGGTTGATTGAAGGTAGAGCAGACTGTTGATGATCTGGAGGTTGTTTTTTACTCTGTGATGGATCTCTTTTAACAGGATCTCCTTTTCTTTTAATGATTTCTCCTGTTCTTTGAGTGCCAGCTCCAACGAACTGTTGAGATTCCGCATCTCCTCTCTTCCCCGAATCAGCTGCACATTGGCCCGTTTCAAAGCCTTATCACTGTCGAGAAACTTTCGAAATACAGAAACCATCGACAGGAGGACAAAAATGCTCAATCCTACGGGAAACCGCTGATAGTCGGCATTCTTTAAAAAATCTATATGCTGCCCTGTATACACATGGATGATGTCTTCGGCCGCGAAGTAGGTCCCTGCGAGAGAGCCTATGAAAATTACGAATGTATACCTGAAGCTCTTATTTTTTATGATGTCGAGGATGAGGATAAAAATACTGTAGAACAGTACGACACCTAAAACGATATCCCGTACATGATAGAACAATCCTTCCTGGCCCCGGCGGAGAGTCGAAACATCGATATGCCAGTTCGTAAGCCGGGTGTTTTGCACGGAAATAAACAGGTCCGGCTCAGCAAATGCGATGCCGGTAATGCACAGGGCGAATATGAACCCGACGTAGATGATGACTCGGGTCATTTTATCAACAGGTGGTCCCGGTGAAAGATGATGATAGAGAAAAAAAGGCAGGGCAAAGATGAAATACGCGCCTAACACCTGCTCGAGGCGGTGAAACTGCACTGCTGCAGTAGAGTTATTTCTGAGAGCTCCATAGACGATAAAAAAAAACTCACTGGCCGTGAAAAGGGCGGCCAATAGAGAGAGGATGAGCATGGCCAGATGTACTTTCTGCCGTGTGCTGATGTAGAGGTAGAGAAACATTCCCATACCGGTAAAGAGAATCCCGGCGCACACTGCCGGAACAAGCTGGAGAATCGATATTTCTCTAAGAAATTCGGCCATTGCCATAACATACTCATCTACACAATGCTCAGTATGGTGTGCCAAAAAGGAATCGGTGTCAACTGTTTTGTCCGGACTGTCTCTGCGATGAAAAACACTTTCCGGAAAAGCTTTATAATAGTATATTTATGATATGAGAACTAATATATATTCCAAATTGACGATACTGATTGTCCTGGTTGCAGGGGCTTCCCTGCTGGTCCCGGCCATGCTCTCGGCACAGGGCAGCAATGAGGCCAATATAGAGACCACTGCAGAGAACGAGGAACTTGCACAAAAGGACAAGGAGGATGATGTATATATGGAACTGATGGGAATGAACGTGTACGAGGATACAGCCGATCTCTCCTATCCTATTGAACTACCGGACGAGGAGTGGAACGAGCGGCTGAGTGCAGACCAGTGCTTTATTCTCCGGGAGAAGGGCACCGAGCGTGCCTTTACCGGTGAGCTCTACAACGAAAAACGGGAAGGGACCTACTACTCCGCTGCAACCGGGCAGCCCCTTTTTAAATCGGATACAAAGTTTGAATCCGGCACCGGCTGGCCGAGTTTTTTCCAGCCCGTAACACCTGACGCTGTACGGCTTATCCTCGATAAGAGCTACGGCATGAACCGGATCGAGGTGGTAGACTCGTCGAGCGGATCACACTTAGGCCACGTGTTCCGGGACGGACCCGAGCCGACCGGCCTGCGGTTCTGCATCAATTCCGCTTCTCTTATATTCGTCCCGGAAGGGGAAGAGCCCCCCGAGCTGGTCAAGGAGTATCAGAAGAAGTACGGCGGGTGATATCTCGCCGCCCTCACTATTGCGATGAAGGCCGTCCCAGGTAATACTCGGCTTCAGTCCCCCTTCAGCCCCGGACACTGGTAAGTTTCGGGGCGTTCTCCCCTTATCGAGCCGCAGTTTCAGTCCCTCTACGAGCAGCCCGGTGAGGGTGGTATTCTC
>CAZKZZ010000202.1:0-5407 GCA_964557375.1 uncultured Spirochaetales bacterium
CGTTTCTCGCCCCCACCATAATGAACTCTGCCGCGTCTTCCCACGTCTCGATTCCTCCGATGCCGCTTAAGGGGACACCTTTCAGCTCTTCCGCCTGGGCGAGCTGGGCGATAAACCGGAGAGCGATCGGTTTGACAGCTTTACCGGAATAACCGGAGATCGATGATTTTCCGTTTACAACCGGCAGACAGGTAAATTGATCGAAATCGAGCCCGGTAATGGACTTGATGGTGTTAATCGCAGAGATGGCGTGTGCTCCTGCTTTTACTGCTGCAATGGCCGGTTCTTCCATCCGCTCGATATTCGGGGTCATCTTCGGCATGACCGGAAGATCGGTAGCGGAGAGGGTGGCTTTGGTGAACTTATCGATGAGTTCGAGGTTCGCCCCCACATCCGATCCCATGTTTTCCTCGTCCATCTGGGGACAGGAAAAGTTACACTCGATGATGTCCACTCCGGCCTCGGTGACGTCCCGGGCAAGGAGTTTCCAGTCGTCTTCGTTCATTCCCATAATCGAAGCGATGAGAACCTTGTCGGGAAAATCTTTTTTGAGCCGGGCTAAATACTCCAGGTTTTTCTCATACGGTTTGTCGGAGATCATCTCCATATTCTTGAACCCGATAAACGGGGTGCGTTCCTTAGTGGTTTGATCAAAGCGGGGGGAACACTCATTGGGGATGTAGGTCCCGATGGTCTTAAAGACCACCCCGCCTCCTCCTGCTTCGAAGTACCGCTTACACATATCATAACTGCTTCCGACCGGGGAAGACGAGAGAAAAAACGGGTTCTCACACTTTACCCCGCAAAAATCTATAGAAAGATCAACATGTTTTGCCATAATTACTTGCCTCTCTTTTTAGTTAGATATTCATCAATGCTTTCCGCCGCTTGTTTGCCTGCAGCTACCGCATTGACGACCGTTTTCTTGGAACCGGCCACTATATCACCGGCAGCAAAAATGTCTTCGATATTGGTCCGATAATTGTCTTCATCGACAATAACGAATTTCTGGTTCTCACTGAAACCGAGCTTTCCAAAACCGGCCAAATCTTCCGGCTGCTGTCCTATGGCGAACACCACTTTATCCGCTTCGAGCTGGATCGTCGACGAGTCTCGAAACCCTTCGCCTTTTATTCCGGTCACCTTTCCGTTCTTCCCGACAATTTCCGCCGGCTTGAACTCCCAGTAGAACCGGATACCGATCGATTCACAGTGGCTCACCTCTTCTACTGTTCCGGGCATCTCTTCTCTGGTGCGTCTGTATAGTACGGTCGTGTGAGCACCGAGGGTCTTTGCCGTAGTGGCACAGTCCAATGCGACGTCACCGCCGCCGATCACGACTACCTTGTTTCCGGCATCGACATTTCCCTCTTTAGAGCGGGCTTCTGCCAAGTACGGAAGCGCTGTCGTTACTCCGTCTAAATCTATACCGGGTATATCGACAATTTTCGGCGACTGCAGTCCGGTACCGATCAGGAAGGCCTTAAACCCCTTCTCGCGTAGTTCATCCACCGAGATATCTGTACCGACTTTTGTGGTGTACTCAAAGGTAACACCGAGGTCCTCGATATAGCCCACCTCTTCGTCAACGACGTATTGCGGCAGCCGTCCCGGGACGATCCCGTAAGAGAGGATTCCGCCCGCTTTGGCCTTCTCCTCGAAGACGGTAACGTCATACCCTTTTAACGCGAGTGCCGCAGCAGCAGCTAAAGAGCCGGGTCCTGAACCGATCATCGCTACCTTCTCCTTCGTTATAGGGACCGGATCTAAGACCTGAAACGTGGTTGCCGCCTCATAATCGGTAGCAAACCGCTGCAGCCTCCCGATCTCGATCGGCCGGTCGATGCCTGTTCTCGAACACGCTTCTTCACAGAGCCGTTCGACCGGACAGATGCGGCCGCAGATGCCGCCGAGTATATTGTTTTTACGGATTGTAACTGCCGCCCCTTTGAAGTTGCGGAACCTGATGGACCGAATAAAACTTCCCGGATCCGTACCTGCAGGGCAGTCCCTGCTGCAGGGTGCATCGTAGCAGAGCAGGCAGCGGGAAGCCTCTTCTACTGCCGTAATCGGAGTGAGCGGCGGGACCACTTCACTCATATATTGTTGTTTTGTATCTTGATTCACAATACAAACCCCCTAGTGTTGGTTAAATACAATAGCCTTAACTATATCAAAGAAACTCTATTCTAACAAATATTATGGTTTTTGCCAATGAAAGAAATACTCACTTATACTCATGTTGCAGCAGTTTTACGCTCCCACTGGATGAGCCCAAGGGCCCCGAACACGATAATTGCTCCGATTATAGTGGATAATGAAAGGTATTCTCCTAAAAAAAGAATCGAGAGGAGTACTCCAAAAACGGAAATGAGGAATTTGAAGCCGGCTGCGGTGGCTACAGGCATGTAGATGAGGGCCCGGTTGAACAGGAGATAGGGAATTACCGTGCTGACGATGCCGAGAAACAACAGCACTGCAGCATCCGCTCCTGTAAACGTGGCAATGATCTCAAAGGGAGAACCGGCGAGGAACATGATGGGAAAGAGGAGGACGACCCCGAAAAAGAAGACGATGGTGGTTGCGATGACACTGCCGTAGAGCTGGATGTATTTTTTCATAAATATGTTGAACGTGGTCATTGCTACCGCGGAGAGAATTACTAAAATGTCTCCGATTAATTGAGAGGAAGTAAACGTCAAAGTGCTCAGGTCTCCTTCCGTTGCTATGAGGACCATGCCCCCGAACCCTATGACCGCACCGATCATGCTCGTTTTGGAAAAATCTTCTTTAATAAACAGAGGGGCCAAGAACACGGCAGTGATGGGCTGTCCGTTGTTGAGAATGGAAGCGTGGACCGAGCTGGAAAGCTTTATTCCGGATATGAGAGTGATTGAAAACAGTACCACACCGATTATACTCAAGAGGAAAAGAGCGCCTAAATCCCTTTTAGCTATCGAGATACTGCGCTTCTGTTTCTCTCGAAAGAATAGAGGCGCCATAAAAAGCAGGGCCACGAAATAACGGAGAAAGGCAAGGAGCAGAGGCCCCGTTTTTCCTACAATTGATTTGGAAACGGGAAAGATGGTAGCCCAGCAGAACATCACCAGGATGAGGACCAGTTTCCACAGGTCTTTTTTCGCAATCATATCCGTTCTTTTCCCAATAGCCGTTTCCGCTGCTGGATAATAATGATGGCGGCAATAACGATCACCATACCGATCAGTACCGCCGGGGCAGGGCGCTCTCCCAAAAAAAGTATTGCAAACAGTGAACCGAACACCGGTATGAGAAACTTGAATCCAACAGCAACAGATACATCGAGATACCGGAGAGAGGCGTTGAAAAGCTGAAACGTAACTGCAGTACCAATAATGCCGATGTAAAGAATAAAAAGAACGTCCCGCAGTGTAAAACCCCGAATTATCGACCAGAGATCGGCGGTAAAGAGGGCAATAAAGAAAAGGACGACTGTACCGAAACAGAATGTAATGATCGTAGCAACCGTACTGCCGTACTTTTGCACGTATTGTTTGATAAAAATGCTGTACAGAGAAAGGGAGAGGGCCCCGAGAAGGAGAAACATATTACCGACAAACACGTTTTCGCCGAACCGAACCGCCTCGAGATCACCTCCCGTCACGACAAGTACTATTCCACCGATCCCCACAAAAGCCCCGATTAGGCCTACAGCAGAAAAACGTTCCCGAATGAACAGAGGTGCCAGAAAAATAGTATAGATCGGCTGCGTATTGGTGAGAATCGAACTGTTTACTGCAGAGGAGAAATCAATACCTAGAAACAAAAACGTTGAAAACCCGGTAACTCCTAACAGGCTCAACATACTCATGAAAAAAACGTCCCGGAGGGTAAGCCGGACCGGGCTTCCCCCTCTTTCCCACAAAAGAAAGGGCAGAAGCCCGATAATACCGACCGCATGGCGGAAAAACGAGAGCACAATGGGCGTAACCTCACCTACGATCGCCTTAGAGGCGGGGTAGAGCAGGGCCCATCCCAGCATGACGAACGGGAGTACCAGCTTCCAAACTGCGGTTTGTTTCATTTCTGAATAAAGTTTTCTTTTATCGCCTGTACCCATCGGGCAGGATGGGGAATACGGAAGGCGGCGCGGTCTACTTTCCCCTCGGAATCGATGAATACGATGGCCAATACATTTTGATGGAGCGCTTTACCCTTATGATTGTCCGTTACCTCGATATTGGTAATGGTACCGCCGGGGATAAAAAGCTCTCTCCCCGAGTACCGGGCCCGGTAGTAGAGCCCGTCTTTGTGGAGCACCATGGCCCCGGAACTGTTGAGCAGTTTGCCCGCCTCACTTTCCAATCCAAAGTAGTTTATACCGAAACTCATAAGGCGGATTTCATCACGGTCGAATTTGTCCGTGATCCGTTTTATTTCGATCCGCCGCATTACTGCTAAGAATACGATAACCCCGAAAAAAACGAGAGCAAAAAAGATCCAGCTGTACTGTGAAGAATTGGTAATGATGTCTTCCATCGCCCGTTTACTCCATCTTCGCAAGATACCTCAGTACCCGCCAAAAAGCAATACGGTAAAAAAAGCCCTTCTTTATTCCTACAGCTTTGAGGAAATCTTCCGCTATGTAGTGGTCCGACTTGCCTTTTTCCCGAAGTGTGCGGATATGGTCCTTATTCATATCGAGCAGATACTTGAGAGGACGGTCTTCCTTTTTATGGGAGAGTATAATGACGATTACACCGATCCCCACAGAACAGAGTACCGTGATCAGGAGATCAAATGAAGTGTCTTCGATGATGTATCGAAGCAGGGAATTGGGATTTCCCACATTGAAAATGAGATAGAAGGTGGTGACCATGAGTATCGCCAACACCACATAGAGTACTTTGCGAATGATCTGTTTATCTCTATCTTGCATGATCATTGTGCATTACATTGAAATAGCCTCCATTATCCAAAAAAGGATATGGGGCTTAAGACCCCATATCCTCGGTGTTATGAAAATAAGGAGGAATCAAAATGTTGCGAAGTTATTCAATGATAACTTTTCTTTCTTCTCCGACTTCCATTTTGGCCCATTCGGCTTCAGCCTTTTCCCAGGCCTCTTCAGTTGCTTCGCTTTCCCATACTTCGAGACCGCGCTCGGCACGAGTAGCGCCCGGCAGTATATTATCAAGGAAGATTGCGACAATTGCGGTAACCGCCATTCCGGTAGTGAGAATTGTCTGCAGAATGCTTCCGATAACCTGGGCCGCCTGTCCCGCGGCAGACCAGTCGATGGCCGCGGCATTAAAATGGGCAGGGAAACTAAGACCTGCGAAGAAGGATATACCGATGATGAACAAGTTTCTCGCGTTGTTGAGATTGACGAACTGAAGGTTTGACAATCCGACTGCAGCGATCAGAC
>CAZKZZ010000203.1:0-2525 GCA_964557375.1 uncultured Spirochaetales bacterium
GTAGAACTTGTTCACATCACCTTCTACATCCCGGAACTTTTTATAATGGGTGATGCGTCGGTTTACCTTGAACGTCATCTTAAAATTTTCGGGCATCTTGTTCTTCCATCCTTTGAGCATATTCCGGAAAGGATACCGGTAGAAAGACATGTTCAGTTCAACAGAATTGAAGTGCCCGGTGTAATATGGAAACCATTCCTTCTTCTTTAAATTATCAGGATAGAACAGGTCTACCCAGTGCTCATAACTCCAGCCGCTCGTACCGATGTAGATCTCCGGATCTCGCCCCTCTTTTCCCGAACCGTTCTTTTTCGAACCCATATCTGCATCCTCCTCTATCCACTGTATCACAATGTTCAATCAACCAAAACTCCGCTATACTGATGGGCAAGAGGAGTATGTTCTTATGCCTAAACAACTCAGCGCGGGATTACTGCTCGCTCATCCCGGCGGGCCATTTTTCTATAAGAAGGACAAAAGAGTGTGGACCGTCCCCAAGGGGCTTTCTTAGAGAGGCTTACAAGCCGGTTCTTTCAAGGATGAAAACAATGAATCTGAAACCTATTGTGATTTTAACCTTTTTTCTACTGCTCAGTTTACTTCACCCTCCTCTCGAGGCTGAAGTGATCGGTTATTCGGTAGAGAACAGGCCAATCCATGCCCATACGGCAGGGGAGGGAGAAGAGACGGTCGTCATCATAGGGGGTATCCACGGTGGTTACGAATGGAACACTGTCGTCCTTGCACGGAGAGTGCGGGACTACTTCCAGGACAATCCAGATCGGATTCCCTCGGGGTATCGGATCGAGATCATACCCAACATGAATCCGGACGGTCTGTATACAGTGACCGGAGGAACACCGATTTCGCAGCTGGACATGGGTGAGATACACACAGCCCCTGGGAGATTTAACGCCAGAGGAGTGGACCTGAACAGGAACTGGGACGATGACGAGTGGCAGCCGACCAGCTACTGGGGGCAGACTGAAGTAGACGCAGGAGAGCAGCCGTTTAGCGAGCCGGAGACGAAAGCGGTTAGAGATTTTATCCTCCGGCACCGGCCGGAAGTGGTAATCTTTTTTCAGAGTGCTGCAAACGGGATCTGGTACGGGGGGAAACAGGACCAGTGGAAACCGGCAAAGCGTCTTGCCGAAGCGTACGCCGCAGCTTCGGGATACAACCTGCCGGAAGGAACGGAAGGCCCGGTAACATATGAGATAACCGGGTCCGCTTCAGGATATCTCTATTCGCAAGGTATCCCCACTCTCGTTATCGAGCTCACCACGCATACGGATATCGAGTTCGAACAAAACCTGAAAGGCGTGCTCGCCGTGCTGGAGCTGCTTCCCCCGGTTGGACGACGCCCGGCCGGACATCCTTCCGGAAGAAATTGAACGGCCGGTGTGCTTATCCTCGCTTTACGTGATTTGGGTTACGGGACAATTCTCAATATTTTGTCGTCACCTTCTCGAGGTCTTCCTCTGCCGTCCCGGTTACTGGTCAGCACGTAGAGGGCGTTATCCGGTCCGACCACGACATTTCGAAGTCTCCCATACACACCGCTGTAATCATCTTCCGCGAAAAGACGGACGATTTCTTTCGCCCTCCATTTCTGACCGTTTCCGGCGAATCGTATTCTAATAAGAGCCTCGCTCCCTAAGGTCGCTACATAAAAATATCCGTCATGAAATGCCGCTCCGGAAGGAGGGGTAGCCTGTTTCCACATTACTACCGGATCTACATACGGTTCGGTATCCGCATCCCCTAAAGCAACCGGCCAACCGTAATTCTTACCTGCTTGAACTACATTGATATTGTCATGACCTCGAAGACCATATTCCCCGCTCGGCCCGTGCTCGGATGCAAACAGATCACCGGTTTCCGGATGCCAGTCGAATCCCTGAGGATTGCGGTGCCCTAGGCTGTAGACAGCAGAGCCGGGGAAGGGATTGTCGTCCGGAATCGATCCGTCCGGAGCAACTCGGAGAAACTTTCCACCCAGGCTGTCCGGGTTCTGGGCCAGTTCGGGTTTTCCAATTTCTCCGGTGGCAATGTAAAGATAACCGTCCGGACCAAAATGGATCCGCCCGCCGTCGTGAATTCTCCCTCCGGGAATATCCTCAATTATGAATTCTTCCAGTTCGCCGTACTCACCGTAATCCCTGACCCGGGCCACCCCGTTTGCAAGACCTCCGGCATTTCTATAGGTATACATTATGTAGAGGTAAGGGGTTTCCGGATATTCGGGGTGAAGGGCCATCCCCATAAGCCCGCCTTCTCCGGTATGGACCACCTCGCTTTCCAGATCGAGATAGGGTCGGTTTTGCAAGTTTCCGTTCTCGATCAGACGGATCCTTCCAGGCCGTTCCGTAACCAGAGCACGATTGTCCGGCAAAAAAACGAGCTCCCAGGGAATTACCAGATTCTCCACCCACGATTCGACCCGGTAGCCTGGTGGGTCCGGATCATACCGGTCCTCGACCGCCTGAGGTTCCGGGCCCACGACCGGGTCACCGATCCTCGGG
>CAZKZZ010000203.1:2625-5373 GCA_964557375.1 uncultured Spirochaetales bacterium
CGCCGCAGCCACTCCATGAGCATGGTCGCATGCTCTATCTCCTCGTCCCTGTTGTGAATGAGAAGATTTTTAAGTGTCTGGTCCTGCGTAGAAGCGGCCCGCTGGTTGTACCAGTCGATAGCTTCGAGTTCTTCTTTCATGCTCTGAATAGCCCTGGTAATATCCCGAGTTTGCTGTGGTAGATCTTCTACCGGTTCATGATACATACTTGCCATGTATTCCACCTCTCTCACTTTTATATTACGGCAGCAGCCGTTCATATAAAGGTTACGAAGATAATGTACGGAAGTCAAATTATCCGGATAGAAAAAATCAATCGTAAAAGGGTATAGGCCTATCAGGTAACAGGAAGCTCTACACTAATGCGTGCGCCGCCCTCTCCTCGGTTTTCCGCTTTCACATTACCGTTATAGCCTTCAACAATGGCTTTTACGATAGCAAGCCCCAAACCTGTGTGTGTATCCGTCGGTTTATCCGACTCTCGATAATTGCGGTCTCTGTTAGACGTTGCCTGCTCCCGGTAACTATAAAATCTTGAAAATATTTTCTCTTTTATATCCAGAGGTATTCCGGGTCCCTCATCACATACGGTGATATTGACAGTACCGGTATTTTCTCTTACCTGTATCATAATTGTTGAATGCGGAGGGGAAAATCCTAAAGCGTTATCGATAATATTTTCCATTACCTGGATAATCCTACCCGGGGAAGCAGTTACAAAGACCGGCTCATCAGGTATCTCAAGAGTAAAACCGACATGTTTTTCTTCGGCCCGCAGGATAAAGCTTTCCACTGTAAATGAAATTATCCTGCAGATATCTACGCGCTCCATTTCCTCTTCCTGAAGCCTGGTATCGATCTTTGAAATCTCTCTCACAGCTGCAATCAGGCTTTCCATTCGTGCGGCTTCCTTTTGGATGATACCGAGAAACCGCCGTGTTTCATCTTCGGGGGTCCGGTCACTTTCCATCGATTCTGCAATGATTTCCGCGGAAGAACGTATTGATGCAATCGGATTCTTCAATTCATGAGAGACATCAGCTGCAAAAGATTCGATAAAGGAGATATGCTCGCGAAGTTCATCCGTCAATTTATCCAGTGCACCTGCAAGTTTACCGATCTCGTCATTTCTCTTCCGGGTCGAAAACCGTCCTTCGAACTTCCCCTGCGGTGTAAAGATTTTTTGGGCTTTTTTGCTCAATTTTTTGAGGGGACGGGAAATAGTAATCGAGAGGAAAACACTGATTATTACCGCGGCAACAAACGACAATAGAAAAATTTTAAAAATATCGAGCCTGAGTCTGTAAAGATCCTGCAGTATCCTATAACTGGATTGAGAGACCAGAACCACACCTCTTACATCGCCGTCTTGATAAATGGGTAGCGCACTGTACAGTGTAACGGATATTTGCCCCCCAGTCGAAATTCTCGTTGCAGCACCATACCTTCCCGATAATGCAGTCTGCATCTCTTCGTTTACCTGGTACCCTCTCATTTTCCTGCTCGGTATACCCTCTTCCCCAGCCGGTATCACCCGGCCGGCCTGGAAGGGTGAGCGCAGTTTCATCAGCATCTTCTCTCGGGGGTATTACACTCGAATCGGCAAGTACATGCCCTGTACTATCCAAGACACGAAGCCTGGCATCGTGCTGCCGCTCCAACCTCATAAGCAGTCCGACAGCACGGTCTTCCGTCAATTCCACGTGGTCGCCGAGGGCTGCGGCGAGAATTCTTCCCTGCTGTACCAAGGCGTGTTCGAGATACTGCAGGAGCTGCTGTTCGTACGTTGAGAGAAAAAGAAAAGAGGCTATCGGGAAGAATACAATAAGCACATTGAAAACGAGGAGACGAAAAGAAATGCTGGAAAAGACATGCAGCTTTTTCATATCTGCTGTTCAGTCTGCAGGCAAGCTGTATTTATAGCCCGCGCCATAGATCGCTTCAATGCGGGAAAACCCGGGGTCCACTGCCTGGATTTTTTTCCTGATTCTCTTGATATGACTGTCAGCCGATCTATCACTTACGTACAAATCCTCAGGATATGCAGCCTGCAGGAGCTGTTCCCGGTTTTTTACCCTTTCCGGTTCCCCGGCGAGGGCCGCGAGAATTCGAAACTCGGTAACGCTCAGCTGTACCGGCCTGTCGCTCCAGCTTACAGTAAACCTGTCCGTGTCCATTGCTAACTGTCCGACAACAATGGAAGTGTTTGAATCGGCTAAGTTGGAGCTCTCCTTGCATCTGCTGAATGCTTCTATTCTTCTAAAAATCACTTTTATCCGGGCCAATAGTTCCCTCATCGAAAACGGCTTGGTAAGATAGTCATCCGCTCCCAGTTCGAGCCCTAATACCCTGTCGATCTCATCATCTTTTGATGTCAAAAAAACGACCGGTAACGTCTCAGACGTCTGCCTTATTTTCCTGCACAGTTCCAGCCCGTCCATTCTAGGCATGATGATATCAATTACTGCCAAATCCGGCATCTTGCTCTGAATCTTCTCCCACGCTTCAGTGCCGTTAGAAAAACTTTCGACAGTATACCCTGCTTTTTCGAGAGAATAACTCACAGCAGTTCTGATATTCTCTTCGTCATCTACACAGTAGATAAGCGGTACCCCACCAGTTTCCATAACCAAAAAGGTAGCACAGATACACCGGCAAACCAATAGAAGAAACGAACTCTGCCACAATTCCGCCACACTGTTTCACAATATTGCCGTAAATCTGTCCACGTATACTCACAGTTTTGGA
>CAZKZZ010000204.1:0-5359 GCA_964557375.1 uncultured Spirochaetales bacterium
CCCACCAGCCTATGAAAACCGGCCCCGCACTTTTGGGAAATCATCCTCGAAAACTCTACGGTATCGATTCGCACCGCAGGAGTCACGCACGAGCAGCTCAGCATCCAGCGGTTTGACCCCTTGCGAAAGATAGTGGTCCATGTTGCCCCGTATGGAGTCGATCAGCGTTTGTATACACACCCTTCCTAAGGCGTATCCCGGATATTTTATCGTGGTAAGCGGGGGTTCGATAAAACGGGCCGGGTCGTTGTCGTTGAATCCGATTACCGCTACATCTTCAGGGACCCGCTGGCCGCGGTCTTTCAAAGCACGCATCGCCCCGATTGCCATCCAGTCACTATGGGCAAATACCGCACTAAATTTGGTGCCCCGGCGAAGCAGTTCCAGAGCGGCTTCATAACCGCTGTTTATCTGCCAGTCGCCGCTTACGATGAGTGATTCATCGAGTGCTATACCGGCCGTCTGCAGTGCATCCTTATATCCTTGGAAACGATATTCACTATCGTAATTTGTAGTCGGGCCGAGTATATGGGCTATTTTCGTATGTCCCATATTGATGAGATGTTCGGTTGCCCGCTCCGCGCTTTTTCGGTTTTCAATTCTAATCGGAATAACATTTTTTTTCCCGGCTCCGTAACCGGTCGTGACAATTGGAATATCCCGGGGAAGTTCGAGCAGTATTTGATGGGTGTCCTGGTGAGATCCCTGGTATACGATGATCATTCCTTCGATCCGTTGTCTGGTAAACAGAGGGCTGTATAAAGGCTCACCGAACGTTGTATGCTCACATCCGCTTATAAACAGCTGATACCCATTCTCGCGGGCGAACACTTCCGCGCCTTCTAATATCTGTGAATGCATGGACCGAAAATCGATGGTAATAACACCGATTATGTGGGTGCGCCTGGTTACCAGGTTGCGGGCAAGCGGGTCCGGCATATAGTTGAGCTCTTCTATAGCCTTGAGAACCGCGTTTCTCGTTTTATCCGATACGTTGAGACTGTTATTCAGCACCCTGGAAACAGTCTGCCTCGAGACCCCGGACCGATTAGCTACATCAACGATAGTTACCCGCTTTTTCGTCATCCTCTACCTTTTTATCATATTATATCACAGGTTACCATCCTTTGTGAACGTTCACAGGCCATCTTTTACCATTGTAACAAGGTTTGAGACACAAATAACAACCTACGGCAATGAAAGGAACAGTATCCCCAAAGCCCCGATGCCGACACCAATCCACTGTTTTATTGTCACCGTATCTTTCAGTATGAACCTGCTGTACAGAGTGAAAACAAGGATGATGCCTACGACAACAAAGGGGAACGCAATACCGGAAAGACCTCCTTCCGCCAAAATATCAGCCCCGAGCAGGAAAACGAGCTGTCCGAATATAACACAACAGGTAAGCGGTAAAGCTACCCGCACATGACCTCTTGTTATCTTTTGCCGGGAAAAGAGAAACAGGACCAAAAAAAAGAATGTAGATCCCGCTTGCCCGATGAATACGCGGGCACTGTACACCTCCCGCCACGCCGGTTCGTGTGAGGGGATGAGAAAGAAAATCTGCTGAACCCCATTGAGAACAAACGCGAGGGCCACCATCAAAAGCCACCTGCGGTAACCGGCGGATTCATCCGGTGCTGATGCCCCGGCCGGCTCCCCGGTCCTCTTCTTCCCTCTCGACCATCCGCTCAAAAGTACGATGGCACCAAGTGTCAGAGGCAGTCCAATAAGCTGAAACAGACCCGCTCTCTCCCCCCAGAAAAGAAGAGAATAGACGAACGGGACGACCATGGACGACTGCAAAATGGCCCAAGCCGGAGAACTCGGCCCGAGAGACATGGAGCGGGAGGCGGCAAGCATGGCCGCCTGATTGATGATCCCCGCGGCAGCCATCACCAGAATAAAAGGAACGGCTGTGATTAACATGGAAAAAAGCTCGGGATCGAGACCGGTGAAAAAAAACGATCCTGCCGTCCCAAGTGCGGATACGAGAAAACCTAAGGGAAGAAGGGTGAGTCCGTCTGAGCCTGCTTTTCTGTAGAAAATGCCGGTGCCGGTCCAAAAGAAGACCGCCCCGGCTATGAACAGGAAACCCGCGGCCACCTAAAACCTGCCGTACTCTTTTCCAGCTTCCGCGTACGCACGCACATTTTCGACAGGGGTATCGTATTCGAGGAAATCAGCGGTCTGCAGGATGAATCGCGGATACTGTTTGCCCACTCCGCACACTTCCTTTACCTTTTCCCGAACGAGATCTGGCGTACCTTTTTGAATTACGTTTACCTGATCGATATTTCCCACGACTACAAACGCATTGTCTGCCCGTTGCACTACTTCCGCCATGTCGGCATCTCCTAAAGGTGGAGGGGAGAATGGTTCGATGATGTCGGAGCCCATCGTTTTATACGAATCGAGAAGGCCCATGATCTCCCCGCAGTTATGATACTGGGTATACTTGCCCTTACTCTTTACGAACTCGATGTACCGCTTCTCATAGGGGAGCACAAACTGGTCGAAACTGGGCTTACCTAGAAATCCACCGGCAACATTACCCCCGATATTGACGATATCGAGATCTGCCGCGAGCTGGGCTTCCAGCCAGGGCCGGGTCCTTTTGAGGCAGAACTCCATCAATGCTTGATAATAATCCGGATCGGAGAGAAAAATCATATAGAGCTGGTCCAGATCGACCAGCCTGGAAGCGTGGTTGAACACCCCGCCCGGTATCCAGAGTGAGACCACCCCGTCATCTCCCAGGTAGGCTTTTGCCAGTGCGGCCATATCACCAATGTAGTCTTTGTATTCGGAAGGAACAGAAGGTTCATACGCTTCTACCAGCTCGATGTCCCTTCTGGAATGGATCGGTTTTTTGGTACATGCGTAGTGATACGTCCCGGGTGCTACCCGGGAGATCGTATATTCTTGTTCAATGGTCCCGTCAGGAGTGGTGATTACTGCGGCAGTTATGACACTATCTCCTGTTTTTCGTTTGGTGAGATCCACCTGCCACTCATTGGTACTTTGGTCCGTGTTGACCCCGCCTGTCTGAAGCCAAAGCGGAAAGCACCCGCCCCACAGCCGGAGGTGTACATCCACCCCGAGTTCCCGGTGGAGGTCGATGCACTTTTTCTTATTCTCGATATATTCGAATATGTCGAGCTCAGGACGGACCTGTTTGAGGAAGTGCCCTTCGTCTACAATAAAGAGGGTTACCGGAAGCCGGTCTAACTCTTTTCCTTCAAGCGCGCCTAACATACGTTCTCGTGATGTCATAATCCCCTATCCTACCCAAACCGGGGAGCACACTGCAAGATGTCCGTCCGCCAAAACCACCCTGCAATGATAAAAATCGCTTTTATTATCAGCAGTGGCGATGTCAGTGGAAACCTCGTCGACAACATCCGCTTCACCCACTACACCGGAGACGGGGACCGCGGAGAGAAGCTCTGCGTTTTTCATAAACTGGATCTCTTGTAGAGGTGTAGGGGCCCAGGTCCTCACAGAAAGGGTACGCGTATCTGCATGCGGAATTTCACCTCCCATCGGAGCTCCGTTTACAGTAAATTGAAGCACGATCCGCGGCCCGGTTATACCGTAGGTCCGCCTCTCCAAAAAAGCCCTGAACAAGGACCGGCGGGTAAGCTCTTCGGCCCACACGCAGCACAATCCTCCCCGATACGGCCGCACATCATCGGTCGAACCGCCGGGTCTGGCCGTGTGCGTATCCGAGCCTGCAACGATCCCCATCTTCACTCCCTGCCTGAACCCTTCATAGATCCCCCCGGGACGGGAAGGTTTAATAAGAGGCCGGTCCTTATCATCCAACCCTTCGGATGAACCGTGCATTGACCAAATTTCTACAAGCCTGTCTACATCGTTTTCCAGAATCTCCCACCGGGTACCCGGGACGTGCAGATCGAGTTCGTATCCGGGATGATGGCTTATGATAAACGCATCGGTCCCCCGGAGCGCTTCATAGAGAGAAGAGGGATTATCGTAGCGGGGATCATCGACGGGAAGATACGGCATGTCCCCGCCCAAATAATGGATAATCTTATCACCATAGCCTGAATGCTGCCATTCGAACCCCAGGAAGGTGACGTATTTGCCCTCCTCGAGGAAATACTCGTTCATGTGCTTGCCGATGGTCCACTTCTCATTGTCGATCCATCGGTGGACCTGAATAGCAAGAGACTGGAAATCGAGACGCTTATCATCCCTCCCCCAACGGTAACACTCTGCCGGATACCCCTCGGCTGTAGACTGAAAATCGTGGGTGTGCATATCGCCGAAAAATATTTTTCGGTCTCCGGTCAGAGCTGCAGGCACGCAGATATTGGAGACGGCCGTAGCAATGTTCAATTCCGTTTCTACCAATCGGGCTGATACCTGGATGGGATCACGCCCCATAGCGCCTATAACGGCCTCTCCCCTTCCGTTACTCACATAAACAGCACTCGATTTTTCCCCGTCTGCCGGGTGGGAGTAAACAATCTCTGCTTTACCATTTACAGGCACCCTGTTCTCATAACGGTCCCGGACCAAGACCGAGGCAGTTACCGTCTCCCCTTCAGCCGCACTGCCGGGAAGGAACACTTCCATAAACTGCGGCTTGTCCGCGCGGATGTTGACCGCGACCGGTTCGGGAAGGCGCATCTTCGGCTCCCCACTGCCCGGATCGATGATTACCTTAAACTCCTTGCGCCCGGCAAGCTTTTTCCAGGTAAATCCATGCGCTCTCCCAACAGAGATCCTGACAGTCTCCCCTTTCCGAAGTTCTCCGCGGGTGACGGCAAATCCGAGCGTTACAGGCCCCACAATCAAATCTCCCTCAGCCAGGCCCCCTTTCGGCTCTTCTCCTGTCTCCATGTTGAATATCCGCGGTTTTGTACATATCGGTTCGACTGCAACATCCCCGGCCGGGCCATCGGGCGGGAAAAACTCTACGTATCCCGGAAAGCCCGGGTCGAGCATCTGCGGAGCTGTACCGAGAGAACCCTGCCCTGCCATCCAGAACTTGACGGTCATACCCTTCTTGATCGCCGTCTTACCGACGGTATAAAAAAGTTCAAACGGTTTGTCCTCTCCGGCCGTCACCTCACGCACACTGCAGAAGGCCCTCCCGAGAAGGCTTGGTTTATAGAGCGATTCATCGCCCCTCGCGTCCCCGGTATTTCCGGTAGATTCTCCGATCATTCTGTCCGTATGCCACCGGTAGAGCGGTTTGATCCGCTTTGCATAATCGGTGTGGTCGTGAAAAAACGTTCGAGGAGTCAGCTCCTGTTCCGTAAAACCTAACTGTTTCAATACCGTGTTCGCCGTCTCTGATTCACCGGAGGCCCAAACCCCCGAG
>CAZKZZ010000205.1:0-5318 GCA_964557375.1 uncultured Spirochaetales bacterium
TGACGTTACCCCCGGTGTTGATCGGATTTGAACAGATGGAGCAGATCAAGTGGAACGTAATGGCCGCTGCAACTGTCGTAACGGTGATCCCCCCAGTTGTTGTCGCACTCATCATGCAGAAGTATATCGTCCGCGGATTGACCGCGGGGGCGGTAAAATATTAGAAAACAGATAAGGAGTACAAACCATGAGACTTGAAAAATTACCAAAATCGGAGTTCCAAAGAAGAATAAGCAGTGTGCAGAAGGAGATGAAGAAAAAAAATCTCGATGTACTGGTCACCTACAGCAGTGAGAACGAGTCGGCCTCTTCCCGGTATCTTACCGATTTCTGGCCGTTTTTCGATTTTGCAGGAGTCATCATCCCGGCGGAGGGCGAGGCGGCCCTCGTTACCGGGGGTCCTGAGTCGTACGATTTTGCTAAGCGGTTTTCCTACATTGACAATATCCTTATCAACCCCCTGTATGTAGAGACATCCGCTCCGGACTGGGTGCCTGATGTCGAAGGGGAAAGCTTTGAGCAGATCCTGCCCCGGCTATGCGGGAAAACCCCGAAGCGGGTCGGCCTGGGAGATTGGAACATTTTCCCGTTTCTCATCCTCGAGGACCTGAAAAAGGGAGCTCCGGATGCCGAGTTTATACCGGCAGACGATATTCTGCTCTCTGTGCGTACGGTCAAGGCTGATGTGGAAATTCCCTATATAGAAAAAGCATATGAAATCGTAGAAGAAGCGATAAAAACAGCACTCGCTGCTGCTGCACCGGGTGTGGCCGAATATGAGCTCGAGTCAATTGCCCGAAGAAAAATGCTCGAGCTGGGGGCGGAAGGCATGCCCTATCCGTCCTGGGTCTGTTCCGGGCCGAATACGGTCTTGAGTCTCTGCCGTTCGTCCTCCCGTAAGATTGAGAAAGGCGATCTGGTCCAGTTTACCTTCGGGAGCAAGTTCATGGGCTACTGCGGCAATATGTGCCGCCCGTTTGTTTTAGGGCCGGTCCCCGACGGAGTAAAGAAATTGATGAATGCGGCCCTCGAAGCGACCGATTATGCACTCAATACGATCCGCGCGGGGAAGAAAGCGTCCGACCTGTTTCAGGGGTATCATGATATACTTTCCAAGTACGGCTACGAGGAGTTCACCCTCTACGGACCGGCCCACGGTACCGGCTACTCGGAGGTTGAGGGGCTGTGGCTGTCCAAAGATGCCGAGTTCATCATTCAGCCGAATATGCTTTTTAATATCGATATCTGGCTCTCCGACGGTACGTACGGCATGCGGTATGAGGAGGGGGTCCTCGTTACCGAAGACGGCCTCAAAGAACTCAACACCTACCGCAGAGAAATCATCAGTTTATAGGAGCAGGTGGTAATATAACCTTCAAAGGAGAGCTTGATGTATACACCGATATTGAAAAAAGAAGACTATATGGAGCGGATCGGGGCAATGGCCCGAAAGGCGGAAGAAAAAGACTTCGATGCGGTGCTGATTTTCGCAAACGAGGCCGAACCGGCTAATGTCCGGTATTTCACGAATTACAGACCGATTTTCGAGTCCACCGCAATCGTAATCTCCCGCTCGGGAGAGGCGGTACTGTTGATCGGTCCCGAAACGGACGAACTGGCAAAGGACCACTCCGTACTGCCTGATTATAAGAAACTGCTCGAGTTCCGGGAGTCTTCCGATCCGGACTACCCCGATATCAAGATCGATACATTCGAGGATGTTTTTACCGGTTTAAACGGCGGGAAAAAGGTTTCCAGGCTCGGGTTGATCGGGACGAATATCATGACCGTTCAGGTCTATGAAGGTATCCTCCGCTCCCTCCCCGATGCAGAACTTTCCAAAGAGGACGATCTGCTGCGTGAACTGCGGATGATCAAATCTCCGAGGGAGCTCGAAGTGTTGAAGCGGGCGGCGGAGATCGCGGGCAAGGGTTTCGAGTACGCCTTGGAACGAATCGAACCGGGGATGACCGAACTGCAGGCCGTCGCCCACTGTATTGCCGGGGTCTATCAAAACGGAGCCGAGGGAACGGGGTTTCCGGTGTGGTGCCTCTCCGGAAAGGGGACCAACCAGGCGATTGGGATTCCGACCCAGAAGGTAATCGGGAAGAACGAGGTTGTCCAGATTTCGATGGGGGTCATGCTCGAAGGGTATGTCTCGAGTTTCGGACGGCCCTTTGTCTTTGGTGAGATAAATGACGAGATCCGCCGGATGATGGATACGGCCCTCGAGGCCAATGCTCGCACCCACGAGCTTCTCGGGCCGGGAGTCAACGCTTCCGAAGTTGCCTCCAAAGTACACGGATTGGTCCGAGAGCGGGGATTAGGAGACTGTATCGTCTACGGGCCTGCCCACGGTATCGGGATGATGGAGTGCGAGTTTCCCTTTATCGAAACCACATCCGACATTGATCTGCAGCAGGGGATGACCTTTGCCGCGGACACCTATCTGGCCGGAGAGAACTTCGGCATGCGGTTCGAAGATACAGTGGCTATTACCGCCGACGGCGAGGAGCAGTACTGCAATTACCGGCGGGAGGTTATACAGCTCTAGTACCGCCGGCGGTACTACGAGTCGAGGAAATTGCCCGGGTTCTTTTTTATAATCGTCTCGATTGCATTCTCGTCGATATCGAAATCCCGCATCATGGAAACGATGTGGGTAAGCACGTGATCGTAGCCCCATCCTCCGTACCGGTGTATCAACGTTTTTAAACAAACGTCACAGGTAAGGAGAATATGATCGGTACATCCTTTCTCGATTAATTGTTTGAGCGCTTTGACCCGGTCAACATCGGTCATGAAGGCACCGCCTGCGAAGTCCTTCCGGTCGGCCGCATCGATGTAGAACTCCTTTCCGAAGTTGTCGAACTCGATGAATGCACCGGTTTTGACTAGTGAGACGCAGTAGTCGATATCGATGTCGACATCGATATGGTCTATTGTAATTTTTCCCGGATCGGCTCCGTTTTGCTTCAGGATATCAAGGGCGGTAAGCCCCTCCTTCCCCCAAGGGTAGGTGTGTACGTGGACGCCTAGTCCGGTCTTGGACTGGGCAATTCCCGCAGCAGCGAGCACCTTTTTCTCACCCGGGAGAATCTCCCCGCCCGTTCCGATCTCGCCGATTACACCGGCGCGGAACCGTGTTTCATCGATCCCTTCCTGAATGTCGCGGAGCATAATGTCAGCTATCTCGTTTTCAGATTTTTCATCGATAATGGGAGGATGGGTGTCGCCGGTATAAAATCCGCAGCCGGCTACCAGGTTCACCCCCGATTTGATTCCGACCCGATTGAGGGCTTCCGGGTCCCGCCCAATCCCGACAGGGGTGACATCCACCATCGTCGTGCCGCCCGCAGCTCGAAAGTGGAACAGTTCTTCTACTGCTACATCCTCTTCATCGAGGCGAAGATTGTCCAGCACGAAATAGGGATTTCTCGATAGTTTATCGAGGTTCCTGATGTTGACGGTGTCCCGGCTCAACCGCCGGTTGGAGATGGGGTCGCGGAACGGGGCCTGATTGGTAATATCTATAAAAACATGTTCGTGCGGGGCAATGATTCCAGCTTCTTCTCTATTGATTGGTCCGTTAAGGGTCATGATGGACATATATCTGCTCCTTTCGGCTTTGTAGGTTTGACGTAAAACCAGTCTTAATGGTAGATTATAATAAAGAGTTTGTCAATTTATTTTCTTTAATAGATAATGGAACCATCCCAGAGCTGCTCGAGAAACAAGCGCCAGGGCATGATGTTAATGCCCCCGACAACCCGATGTTCGGGTTCATTACTCACAATGATAGCTCTCTTCGGTTTGTAGGATTCACAAAAGCTTTTAAGGGAACGCATATCGCGGGAGGATATTTGTTTTTTCCCTTTCACCTCAACGGCTGCAAAACAGTCTCCTAGGATAAAATCCACTTCCAGACCCGTTTTTGTGCGCCAAAATCTGATCTCATAACCCAGTTCACTATACGATGAATAGGCAGCCAATTCCATAAGTATAAAATGCTCAAATGCTCTTCCAAAAGGTTCCCCCCGCTCTTCATGGATGTGACGTTTAATAATTGAGCCTGCTACTCCGACATCGAAGAGGTAAAATTTGGGTGCTTTTACTATAACCTGTCGTTCCTGCCGCCTTTTGAAAGGGAGGACGAACCGTCCCAGGAGTGTATCGATAAGAATTTGGTAATACTCTTTAACCGTTTTTGCATCGACACCGCATTCTCGAGCAATATTGGTATAATTAATAAGTTCTCCATGAGTATATCCCATAGCTTCAAAAAACCGGGAAAACGCGGATACGTTCCTTGTTAATCCCTCTGCGAACACCTCTTCTTTCATATAATCCAGAATATAGGCCTGCAGAGATTTCTGATACTGAGATAAAAAATAATGAGAGGGTACGAGCCCCCGGTTTAATGCATCAATGAGAGAGATTTCTTTTAACTCGTGGGAAGTGAAAGGAAACAACTCATAACGCCATGCTCTTCCGCCTAAAAGGTTTGCTTGGTTTCTTTTCATTTTTCTAGCACTGGAGCCGCAGAGAATAAAATTAATTCCTCGATTCTCTATTAACCAGTGGACTTCATTTAACAGGTTTGGTATTTTCTGGACTTCATCAAGGATGATCGGCTGAGATAGTTCTTCTGATGATTTTGCAGCAAGTTGTTCACGAAGAAGGGACGGCCGTTTAGCCATTTCAAATAATAGGTCTGTCCGAAGAAAATCATAAACGATACTGCTCGGGTACTTGTTCTTAAGGTACGTCGATTTTCCTGTTTTCCGTGGACCCCAAAGAAAGGCTGATTGCCCTTTTGGCAACGAGATATCAAGAATCCGTTTTATATAATCCATAACGGAGGTAACTCCCATAAAGTATTACTAATATGGAGTTTAATCCCTGTTAGTAATATTGTCAAGCACGGAAGCAGGAAACAAAAAAACATTGACAAATAGGGGGATCGACTTACTCGATGATTAGCTGTATATTTTAATGCTTATTCTTCTTAGGTAAACATTTTTTTCAGGAACATCATATTTCTTTTTTCAAACCAAGCCGGTCCCACTGTTCGGATGGAGAGTCAAAACGTTTCAGATCGGCAGAAAGCAATCGGCTTAGTTTCTCTTCAACGGTTTTGTCTGTAATGTGGTGGTTTTGCTGATAATCTTCTTTTATATCGAATAATAAACTCTCTCCTAGAAACTCTCCCCGTACCCGAAAGGACTGTAATATATCAGCTTGGGTAATAATTCGTGATGGCAATTTGTATACCGGAAAATCGTTCCAGGAGAGAAAACGGCCCATCTCGATATCAG
>CAZKZZ010000206.1:0-5294 GCA_964557375.1 uncultured Spirochaetales bacterium
ATAAGGACTGCGAGGACTGTAAAACCTAAACTCATAAATCCGAACATCAGGTTGAACCGTTTGTCCATCTGTTTTTGGGTTTCTTCGAGCCTGACAAGGATACTTTTCATATCTCCACGCAGCTCCTGATACTCTTTATCATGTTTACTGCGTTCTGTTAAATTCTCTGTTAGCAGCAAAATATACCTGTGAAGAGACTTCTTGTTTTTCAATTCAAAGGCATCTTCGAGTTCCTGCTCGAGTAATTCGGAGAGGGCTTCCATTGTGAGCTCCATATGAAAAAGATAGGCTTTTTGCTTTTGTTGCGCAATAGCCTCCATACAATAAAACCGTAATAAGACCGCTCCTGCTTCAAAAAAAGCAATTGAAATTGATGACGGTTTCCGTTATAAATATAGACTAACCCAATTGAGGAGACAGCGATGTCAAATTATGTGCTTTTAGGAGATGAAGCTCTGGCCGTAGGTGCTGTTGATGCAGGTATATCGGCAGCCTACGGGTATCCGGGTACTCCCTCATCTGAGATAATCGGGTACCTGCTCGATAAGAAGGAAGAAGAGGGCGGGTATCTAGTGCAGTGGTGCTCCAATGAAAAAACCGCCTTAGAAGAGGGGGTCGGCGCGTCCATGGTCGGAAGCCGGGTCCTGGTTACCATGAAGCATGTCGGCCTGAATGTTGCAGCCGACCCGTTCATGAATGCTGCCCTGCTTGCCATTAACGGCGGGCTGGTTGTTGCCGTTGCCGATGACCCGGGGATGCACTCATCCCAGAACGAACAGGACAGCCGGTACTACGCTGATTTTGCGAAAATTATCTGCCTCGAACCGCGCAACCAGCAGGAAGTCTACGACATGACTCTCGAGGCTTTCGATATTTCCGAGCGGTTCGGAATACCGGTAATGATCAGACTTGTTACCCGTATCGCTCACTCCCGGGCAGTCATCGAGCGGAAGCCGAGACGGGAGAAGAATAAACTCAATAAATCGCAGGAGAAGGCCGGATGGATGCTTCTGCCGGCAACCTCCCGTGTGCTGTTTGACAAACTGTTGGGAGAGCAGGAGAAGTTCGAAGAGTATGCCGAGAACTCGCAGTATAACCGTCTTACCATCAACAATCAATTTCGGGATTTCGGTGTGATTACAACCGGCTTGGGTGGAAATTACTACGAGGAGAACCTCGATGAACTTCCGGTCAAGCCATCCCATCTGCACATCAGCGTGTATCCTGCACCTGTGCAGAAAATCAGATCTTTGGCAGAGGCGGTGGATAAGATTGTTGTCCTCGAAGAGGGATATCCGTTCGTGGAGCGGTACCTTCGGGGAATCCTCCCCCAGGCGAAAGAAATCGTAGGTAAGGTTGACAATACTGTCCCCCGCTCGGGCGAACTCAATCCTGACAACATTCGCCCTGCATTAGGGCTACCTGCCAAGGAGAGTCAGGCGGATTCGGAAGGAATCACACTGCCGGGTCGTCCTCCCCAGCTCTGCGCCGGCTGTCCTCACAAGGACTCCTACGACGCCTTGAACATCGTCCTCAAAAAGTATGATCAGCGGTTGGTTACCTCCGATATCGGCTGCTATACCTTAGGCTATCTTCCGCCCCACGAGGCCATTGAGACCTGTCTCTGTATGGGAGCTTCGGTGAGTATGGCCAAAGGAGCGGCTGAAGCCGGGTTCCATCCGGTCATCGGTGTGGTCGGCGACAGTACTTTTATGCATTCCGGAATTACCGCATTGGTTGATGCTGTATCCGCGGAAGCAAACATGACGCTCTACATTCTCGACAACAGCACGACTGCAATGACGGGAGGACAGGACACCATCATCGAATCACCCAAATTAGTAAAATTGATAGAAGGAATCGGCGTGGAACCTGATCATATCAGGCTCATCAGTCCGCTCAAAAAGTACACCGAAGAGAATGCGGAAGTGATCAGAGAAGAGATCGAATATAGAGGAGTTTCGGTGATCATTGCACGCCGGGATTGTATCCAGACAATAAAGCAGAAAAAGAGTGAGGCAGACCGATGAAATACGATGTGATCTTAGCCGGTGTAGGAGGACAGGGCGTTCTTTCTGTGGCAGCAATCATTGCCATGGGCGCGATGAAAGAGGGATTTCAGGTAAAGCAGTCAGAAGTGCATGGAATGGCCCAGCGGGGAGGGGCGGTACAGGCCCATCTTCGGATTGCCGACAAAACCATTCCGAGTGATCTTATCGGATTCGGAAAAGCGGACATGATTTTGAGCATGGAACCGCTGGAGAGCCTCCGTTATCTGAAATATCTGAAACCCGAGGGCGTGTTCATTACCTCCAAAAATCCGTTCGAGAATATTCCAAATTATCCTGATATCGAAGGCGTTTATGCGAGCATCCGGAGCCTACCCAACCATCATCTGGTCGATGCGGCGGAGCTGGCCAAAGAAGCGGGATCTCCCCGGGCCACAAACATGGTAATGGTCGGAGCTGCTGCTGCTCATCTTCCGGTAAGCCGTGGAGTGCTTGTTGCGTCGATCGAAGAACTCTTCTCCTCGAAAGGGGAGAAAGTGGTCGGAATCAACAAAAAAGCGTTCGGATTGGGGGACAACAGTTCAGGGGACGGAGGTTCTCGATAAGGAGGGTCATTGTCGGATTCCGAGTCTCTTTCTGCTGTCAACGCTGTCTTCCGTTCTGCTTATAGAGCCGGCAGGAGGTTCCTCTATGAGTATGAAGTGTACGAAATTCTCTCTCTTCTTGGATTGTCCGTTCCTAGCTATATAATTATCCGAGATCCTCAGGACATCACCCATAGTACACTCTCACTTTTCAGCGGCAGCAAACTCGTGTGCAAGATTATTGCAGAGGATATCACCCATAAACAGAAGCAGGGCGGGGTGAAAATCGTCCATAAAGACCTCGACTTTATCAAGTATACGGCCGAACAGATGATTCGCCGTTTTGTGGGGCCGGCAGGCTCCGAGCGCGGGTCTTCAGATGCTCGAGTCGAAGGGGTCCTTTTAGCAAATTACATAGATTATTCAAAGGACCTCGGTAATGAGGTGCTGTTAGGTATTCGGGAGAGCAGGGCATTCGGGCCGGTGATCTCATTCAGCAAAGGCGGGACGGATGCGGAACATTTTGCTGCCAATTTTTCACCTCCCAATCTCATTCTCCCGCCGATCGACAGGGAGTGGGCCCAGGCACTGCAGGCATCGACCCATATTCAGAAAAAATACATCGCGGAAGGGACGGAGGAATATATCGACAAAATTGTGGAAGCGGAAGTTAAGTTCAGCCGCCTCGCGGTTGCTTTTTCCAGCTTTTTCCCGTCTGAGACCGAGTTCGTGATAAAAGAGTTCGAGGTCAACCCTTTCATTTTTGATTACAACGGCTCATTTATCGCTATTGACGGATATGCAGCTTTTGAAAAGAGGGGGATTTCCCAGGCCGGGCCTACGGCCGAACAAACGGCCGAGGCAGCAACTGGCATATCAGCCGTAGATAATACGGACCTCCGTCCCTTCTTTGAACCGAACGGTATCGCCGTCATCGGGATCAGCCGGACTGATAATAACAAGCCCGGGAACATCATCATAAAAAACCTCGTAGATGTAAACCGGGACGATATATACTGCGTCAACCCGAAAGGAGGATCGGTCACGATTTCGGGGACGGAGTTCCCGCTCTACCGTACTGTTGCTGAAATCGAAGAGAACATCGACCTCGCGGTTATTACTGTTCCTGTAAACGCGGTGGTAGAAGCGGTTGACAGCTGCATCGAGAAAAGCGTGAAAGCCATTCTTCTTATCCCCGGCGGATTCAGCGAAACTACCCAAGACAGCCGAATCGAGGAAGAGATCGGAGAGAAGTGCAGGGAGGCGGGTGTTCGGGTGATGGGCCCAAACTGTTTAGGGATCGTGTATGCAGGGGATAAGCATCACCCGGGGATAAATACGTTTTTTATTCCGGAGGAAAAATTCAAGGTCAATCTGGAAAAAGAGAAGAATGTAGCAATTTTGAGCCAGAGCGGCGCGATGGGCATTATGGAGATCTACAATCTGCGTAATGCGATCTCACCGAAGGTTATCGTAAGTTATGGGAATCAGCTCGATGTGGATCCCGGAGATTTAGTGGCTTATTTTGAGGATGACCCCATGGTGGATGTGATCGGCCTCTATATAGAAGGGTTCAAACCGGGTGCGGGGCGGAAATTTTTCGATGTTACGTCGGGATGCAGAAAACCGATCGTGGTGTACAAAGCAGGGAGGACCGAAGCAGGAGCATTGGCCGCTCAGTCTCACACTGCGAGTATGGCCGGAGAGTATGATGTAGCCAGGGCCGCTATGAAACAGGCCGGTCTCATCGTTGCAGATTCTATGATCGATCATGGAGATTTGATCAAGACATTTGCCCTTCTTCACGATTTCAAGGTTTCGGGGAACAGAGTGGCGGTCATTGCCAATGCCGGCTACGAGAAAACCTATGCTGCTGATAATTTAGGTGAGCTGCAGCTGGCCCAATTAGATGATGCGACCCGCGGCCGGCTCGAAGAGGCTCTTCCCCCTTATGTTACCATCATGCCTCTTTTAGACCTCACTCCCATGGTCACTGACGAGCAGTTCGAACAGTGTATCGATATCATGCTCTCATCCGGGAATGTCGATGCGCTCTGTATTTCGATCGTCCCCCAGGCCCAGGTAATCCACACTACCGACGAAGAGATGGAACATTACGAGAGAAATATCGCCTCCCGGATCGTGGAGACGGTCCATCGGCATATGAAACCGGTAGTTGTTTCTGTCAACGTGGTATCCGGGGCGGACGCGGTGTACAATCGATTTGGTCAAGTCATGGATTCCGGCGGAGTCCCTACCTACCTTACAGCGGAACGGGCCATGGTCTGCCTGAACGCTTTTTTGCGATACAAGCTCATCAAAGAGCAGAACCGAATCAGCGAGTGGCTGCGTTAATATCGGGCAAAGAGTTGCTACTGCCTCAAACCTTGTTACTCCTCCACAGTAGGCGGGGGGGGTAATTACTGTTTCTTTTCTGCAACTCTCACATTATCGAATCCGACAGCCATACTGTTTGTCCGTAAGGAAATGTACTTTCCTTCCCAAAGAGGGGCCCCGAGGTCTATCGGATAAAACGTGCCTGTCTCAAAGGGATTGTACAATCTTCCCGTTCCGAGGACTGTGTTTACTTCCAGCCGTATGTGGACCGGATCAGAGGAAGTGATAAAATCCTCCGGAGAAAAAAGAGAGAGCGGTACGGGATATTCATCTCCGGTCATATTCAAGAAATCCATGTTCACGG
>CAZKZZ010000207.1:0-5140 GCA_964557375.1 uncultured Spirochaetales bacterium
GGTAACCGGGACCGATGCGATTCTTGCCGAAACGAGAGGTGAGAGGAAGTTCGCCAATGATAAAGGATTTCTCGATGCTCTCGGCTACTACCGCTCTCTGTATACCAACGGCTATTTCAACGAAGATATGGGTACATCGGAGAACTCCTGGAACAGATTTTTGCAGGGTAGAGGTGCTATGACTCCGGTGGTAACCAGCTTTTACAGTGATGCCAAGAGTACCTTAGGAGATGATTTGGGTGTATTGATGCCGCCCGAAGCACCGAATGCAAAGACCAGGAATTCGACCATCGGCGGAGCAGGACAGTCGCTGGTAGCGGCCCATCACACCGAATATCCGGAGATGGTCGTCAAACTGATGTCCTTTCTCAATTCCAAAGATGAAGTGATCCGGGCCCAGCAGGTCATGCTGGTGCCTCCTGTACGGACCGACCTGTCCGTCGAGGAGCTCGGGTGGTCGAAGGACCCCGAATTTGCGAAGGTCTTTCCTTATACCAAGAGTTACATCTACTGGATAGACAACCTTCTGCCGGGAGGAGTAGCCGAAGTATTCTATAAACAAACACCTCTGGTGGCACTCGGTAAGATGACGGCCAAGGAGCTTGCAGCTCAGATGGATAAAAACGTTCAGTAAATATGTGAGAAGAATGTAAAAAAGAGCTTTGTCCGGCAGCGGGGAGTGCGTTGATTTTTTTCCCGTTGCCGGGCATTCTTTTATATAGGAACGGCTGAACTGATGAAAAAAAAGAGACGTAAACTGTATCTTCAAGCGTACCTGTCCCTTCTACCCCTTCTTCTGGTTCTGATCATCATGCGGGTCTATCCTATCGCTGTGGCAATCGGGAAGAGTTTTACCAATTGGGACGGTCTGTACCGCAGCGACTGGATCGGTTGGAAAAATTATATTGATTTTATTGTTGACGGCCCTTTTTTTATGGTGCTGAGAAACACGCTGTTTATTCTCATCAGTGTTCCCATTCAAGTTCTGCTCGGATTCTTCATTGCCCTTCTGTTTTTCGAAAAGATCCGGGGGTGGCGGTTTTTCAGGGCGGTTATTTATACACCGCAGATCATTTCGGCAATGATCATCGGCTATCTGTTCAAGATCTTTTTCGGACTGTACGGTCCGTTTAACAGTTTCTTGAGTGCAATCGGGCTGGAATCTCTGGCGATCGAATGGTTCGCGAATACCTACACCGCGCTCGGGGTAATTGTGCTGAGTCTGGTCTGGTACGGGATCGGATGGCAGGCGGTGGTTATGATCGGCGGGCTTTCTACGATCTCACCTTCCGTTATTGAAGCAACCGTGCTCGACGGTGCCAATTACTGGCAGCGGGCATTCCGGATCGTCATTCCGATGATGGTAAGAATATTCGAGTTCGCCTTTATCGCTTCGACGGTGTGGACCATGACCCAGCTCTTCCCGTTTATCTATTCTATGACCAAAGGGGGTCCCGGGTACGAGACGACGACTCTCGATTATATGATCTACCTCAAGTCCTTCGGTACGGGAGCGGGAAGCAATTACGGGATGGCCTGCGCGGTGGCGGTAATGCTGCTTGTCATCATATCCATATTAACGGTCATTGAACGGAGAATAACCGAACAATCGGGAAAATGGCAGTAGAATAATGAAAAAAACAGACCGAATCAGAAACAGCATCATCTTTGTCCTTCTTGCCCTGCTGACACTGACCTTCCTCTATCCTGTCTATTACATGTTCATCAATTCGGTAAAGAGCAGGCCCGAATATTTTACCAATCCGTTCGGCATCCCTAGAGAAAGTCTGCAGTTCCTCAATTTCGAAACCATGATCTCTCAGATGCATCTGTTCAAGCTGTTTCTCAACTCGTTTATTATCTCCGCAGTTACCGTGGTCCTGATGCTGATTATCGGGGTATTCGCCAGCTATGTCTTTGCAAAACTGGAATTCAAAGGGAAGGGAGTGATCTATCTTGCCGTTATCATGACCATGTTCATTCCGATCCAGGTGACCATCATCCCACTCTACGGTCTTTTTGCCGATGCAGGGTTTGTAGACAGTTACTGGTCGGTTTCGTTTTCCTACGTATCTATCTGGATCCCGGAGGCGATCCTTCTCATGACCGCTACGTTCCGCGGTATTCTCCATGAGCTGTTCGAATCCGCGGAGATAGACGGCTGTAATTACTTCCAGAAAATCCGGCATGTGGTTTTGCCCATGGGCAGAGCCGCTATTTTTTTAACAATCATCTTTTATTTTATCATGTCCTGGAATGATCTGTTTACCCCGCTTATCTTTCTCCAAAGCATGGATAAGCAGACCGTCATGGTCGCACTTGCCGGATTAATGGGAAGGTATCAGGGAAGCCCGACCCTTCAGTTTGCAGGATTACTGCTGGGAGCGATTCCGGCACTTATCATCTATATTATGTTTCAAAAGCAGATTATCGGAGGATTAACGGTAGGTGCCATTAAATAAGTACTTTTTAAATCGGGCCCATTGATGTACGGTCCGAATACGATGTGTTGAAGAAAATTATTAGGAAAACTATAAGGAGATTCTTATGAGACCATGCAGAGCCGGATTCGTAGGGTTTGGAGAAGTAAATATACCTCGCGATATGATCGAAAGCAAATGCGCCAAGGCGGCCGAGCAGCTTCGGTCGATCGGGATAGATCTGGTGGAAACGGCACCGGTCGGTGATGATCCCGAGTATAAGGAGGCGGACCGGGCGATCGGGGAGTTGAAACGGAAGGAACTCGACTTTTTGATCGTCTGCATCGCAGGCTGGATCCCATCGCACGCCGTGATACGGATTACCGCCGAGTTCGACCATCTTCCCATTCTTCTTTGGGGGCTGACCGGTTATTACCGTGACGACCGGCTGGTAACTACGGCGGACCAGGCAGGAACATCGGCTTTGAGAAAGCCGTTCGAAGATTTCGGATACACCTATAAGTATATATACAGCTGTATCGATGCCGACCCTCCTCTGGAGAAGATCAAGAGCTTTGCCGGCGCTGCTCTGGCTTCTAAGCTGATCAAACACGCGAAAGTGGGAATGATGGGGTACCGGGACATGAACCTCTACGGGACGATGTTCGACGGGGCGTCTCTCAAGAAGGTCTTCGGAGTGGAGATAGAGTTTTTCGAAATGCTCGAAATGGCTCAGCGGATTGAAACGTTGAAAAAAAGTAAGATCGATGATGTGGTCGAAGAGGTCAAAAAGAAGTGGGAATTCGAGAACGAGGCCAAGGATGAAACGCTCGAGAAGGGCGTCGGTCTCTATTTGGCGGTCAAAGAGAAAATTGCTGAACGGAAATACGAAGCGGTATCCCTGATCGATGTGGACGGAGTAAAAAAATTGATGAGCTTTCCCCCGGCTATGAGTTTTATGCTGTTAGCGGATGATCCGGGGGTCTGCACCGTTCCAGAAAACGATTCGCTCGGTTCGGTTACTCAGCTCGTTACCAAATATCTGACCGGACAGGCTGCAGCATATATGGAATTCTACGAGTTCATGGAGGACAGGGTCCTGATGGGTGTACCAGACTTTGTGCCTTCAGAGGTCGTGGAAGGTCCGGTCAAAGTAAGAGCAACGAGCTTCGGCGGTTTCGGAGAAGGGCTCCTCAATATTTCAAAGGTAAAAACCGGCCGAGTCACTGTGGTACGGTTTACCCAGGTAAGAGACCGGTATGCTCTTCACATGGTTACCGGGGAGGCCGTCACCCCCCGCAGCTGGGAAGAAGCTGGATGGGACCCGCCCGCACCACAGCTTCCCAGCCTCGAAATCGTTTTAGACAGCCCGGTGGAGGAGTTTGCGGAGAAAGTTCTCTCCCAGCACTACATCATTTCGTACGGAGACAACAGGGAGCTGTTTAAGGATTTTTGCCGAATTCTCGATATCGATATGTATTAAAAGAGGTAAAACGATGACATCCCGTGAACGGGTACAGAAAACACTCGACCATCAGGAACCGGACAGGGTACCGATCGACTTAGGAGCAACGCTCGTAACCGGGATTCATGTCAGCTCCTACATCAAACTGAGACAGGCTCTGGGCATTAAGGAAGGAACGGTAAAAGTATACGAGCCGTTCCAGATGCTCGCCGAAGTAGAGGAACCGGTGCGGAGGGCTCTCGGGGTGGATGTGTACGGGATCACTCTTCCCGGGACCCTCTTCGGGTATACCAACGAACAATGGAAGCCGTTTACCCTGTTTGACGGTACGGAAGTTCTCGTTTCAGGCAACATGGCCTGGGAGGAGCTTCCCAACGGGGACCTTCTCCAATTTCCGGAAGGAAACAAGGCGTATCCTCCCTCCGCCAGGATGCCTGCGGGGGGCTACTACTTCGATGTACTGGTAAGGCAGGACCCTATCGACGAAGAAACCTTGGACCCGAAAGAGTGGGCCGACCAGACCTTCGGTCTTCTAAGCGATGAGGAGCTCCGCTTCTTAGAGGAGAAGAGCAAGTGGTATTTCGAGAATACCGAGTATGCCCTTTTCGGCAACTTCGGAGGAGGAAGTTTCGGAGATATCGCCATCGTCCCCGGCCCGCATATTCCCTATCCGAAAGGAGTCCGTGACCCGGAAGAGTGGCTGGTATCCCATATAAGCCGGCCCGATTACATAAAGGAGATTTTCACATATCAGCTCGAGATCGGGCTTAAAAACCTCGAAATGTATCGTCAGGCGGTAGGGGACCGGATCGAAGTCATCGAGATAAACGGGAATGATTTCGGGGCTCAGAACGGGCTCTATATGTCGGTAGAGATGTATAGAGAGTTCTACAAGCCGTATCACCAGCAGATGGACGACTGGGTCCACGATAATACTTCCTGGAAGACCTTTTTTCACAGCTGCGGTTCGAACGTAGAGCTGTTCGAAGATTTTAAGGAGGCGGGCGTAGACATATTCAATCCCGTCCAGGTCTCCGCGAAAGGAATGGAACCTCGGTTTTTAAAAGAGACCTATGGTGATGATTTCGTCTTCTGGGGAGGGGCGGTCAACCCCCAGCACACCCTTCCGTTCGGCTCACCGGAGGAGGTGAGAGCAGAGGTGGAGGACAATGTGCGCGTGTTCATGAAAGGAGGTGGATATGTTTTCAACAACGTCCACAATATTCAGGCAAACATCCCGGTAGAAAACATCCTC
>CAZKZZ010000208.1:0-5116 GCA_964557375.1 uncultured Spirochaetales bacterium
TTTCCGATTGAGCTTTGCTGATGTCGGAAAACGTTCGGAGTATTCTTCTGCGAGTACGCGTTTCAGGTTTTTATATGTGTCGTCTTTATTTGTTTTCAAGGGGAGGCTCCTCTTGTTCGTAAAAATGTGCAGTACAGAAAGAAAGAGCTTTTTTTAGCTCTGTTCTCGCCGTCCGCTCCGTTTGATGCGCAAACGCTTCGGGATCACCTTCGATACTCACTGCACCATTGTACTGATCTTCACGCAGCTTTGTCAGTAGAATGGAAAGCGGCAGATGTCCGTCATCGATGGTCCGGTGTTCTTTTCCGTTGAAATTTGAGACGTGAATGTGCCGGATGCGTGAGCGAATTTGATTATAGAAATCGAGAAGATCGAACTCCCAGGTGCCCACATGGGTGGTATCCAGGGTAAGGTGATCGAACCGCTGCAGCTCTTCAGCCGAATTGAACCAGAAAAGCGGTATCGTCATACCCATATAAATCCTGCGGGGCATGTTTTCCACGGCGATGGTCACGCCTGTTTCCCGTTCCAATTGCCGGATACCTCCTTCTGCAAAAAACCGGTATGCACCATCTTTGACCGGCCACGGGAGTAAAATCCGCAGTTTCCCATGCACGGCCCCCCGAAACAGAAGGGCAATATCTTTTAATTTAAACGGAGGATGCGTGACGACAGTTGATATTCCCAGCGATCGTGCCAGCTCTACGGTCTTTTTCAGACTGCCGACGGGCCCTGTCTTCCAGCTTTTTACTTTGACAAAGGGACTGTGGAGTACTTTTATGGGCAGCTTGTATTCTTCCTGAAGACCGGCGAGGTAGCGAGGGTCATGCGTGTCCGGACGGTTGTCGATGAGCACTTCCATCCCGTGAAAACCGATGTCCGCCGCTGCCCTGAACACTCTTGATAATCCCCACGTGTAGAGGGTGCCTGAGGAGAGGAGGATCATAAACCGCCCCCGTTTACGACATCCCCCGAATTCGCTTTTTGAATTGTATTTTGTGCACTGTTGTCAGCGGTGCTTTGGCTGTAAACGGTGAGAAAGACCCCGGCGAGAATTACTGCGCCACCGATAAAAGTTCCTAGGCTCACGCCTTCACCCAAAAAAATCCAGGCCAGAAAAGCAGCCCCCACCGGTTCACCTAATATAACGATCGCCACACTCACAGCGGGCAGAAACTTGAGAGCGTAGTTGAAAGATGTGTGCCCGATAATCTGGGGAACGATAGCGAGAAGAAGGAACATAAAATAGGTTTGAGGCGCGTACCCGCTCCAGGATTGTCCGGTTAGAATCATCACGAGAACAAGCACTGCCGAAGCGATCCCGTAGGTCACGTACGCGTAGGCGGTTGTACTGACCGTTTGTCGGATATGCCTTCCGAAGAGCATATACACTGCAGCAAAGAATGCCCCTGCAAGGGCGAGAATGTCCCCAGTGAATCTTCCCTCTGTAATTCCGCCGTCGAGTGCACTCATCAGGAAAATCCCTGCCAAGGCGAGAACCATACCAATCGCAGCGGCCGTTTTGATTTTCTCTTTCAGTACGATTCGTCCGATTATGGCAACGAAAAAAGGATTGGTCGCCACCAATAGTACGCTTCTCGCAACCGAGGTATATTTGAGTGAGGCAATCCAGCAGGCAAAGTGGAGGGCAAGGGCAACGCCGGAGGTAACGTTGAGCAGGATGGTACGGCGCGAATAGTGCGTCCGTTCAGCAACTGCCCGGCGGATGGAAAACGGAGTCATCACCACTGTGGCCAGGATAAGCCTGTATGCGGCAATAACGATCGCCGGTGCATCATCCGCTATCCGGATAAAAACTGCCGCAAAGGAGACTGCAATGATGCCGACTGTCATGATCAGGTAGGGGAGGGGCTTCCGTGCTGCTGTGTCCATTTTTTAATTCCTGCGATTTCCGCCGGCGAGATTTCCGTTGGAAAAAACACCGTCAGAAGGACAGGGTAGCATGGAGACGGAGAGGTGTAAACAGAGCATAGTGGTGCGAATCGTGGGGATAGAATTATTGCAAAAGAAGATAGTGTATGAACTTATCTTCGCAATAAACCAAAAAGAAGATCGAAAAAGATATAAATCTATAACCAATAAAATGTTATTTGATTATTATCCCCACGATTCGCACCACTAATTAAACAGAGCCGGACCGCGTCTGCTGACCGCATTGACACTGCTTTTAATTCCGGCCATTCTGGAGCAAATATACCCCGCAGTTTGAAGCGTTCGAAAGTGATGCGGGATAGATTTCATCGAGGAGGAAACAATGTCAAAGAAGAAGCTCATGCTGTATGATTTTTACCGCATGAAACAGGAAGGTGAAAAAATTACCTGGCTTACAGCCTACGATTTTCCGACGGCACAATTTGCCGAGGCTGCCGGAATGGACATGCTTCTCGTAGGTGACAGTTTAGGGATGTGCGTATACGGATATCAGGGTACCGTGCCGGTTACTATGGACCAGTGCATCGTCCACTGCGAGGCAGTCCGGCGGGGGGCCCCCAACACGTTCGTTGTTGGGGACATGCCATTTATGAGCTACCAGACCTCGGATGAGGTTGCTGTAGAGTGCGCGGGTCGATTTTTAAAAGAGGCGTCCGTGGATGCTGTCAAACTCGAAGGCGGCCGGCGGGTGGCTTCCCGCATCAAGGCGATCGTAGAAGCCGGCATCGTGGTTATCGGCCACCTGGGCCTTACTCCGCAGAGTTCCGGTCAGCTCGGCGGCCATAAAGCACAAGGCCGGACGGTGGAATCGGCCAAAATGGTAATCGACGATTCGTTGGCCGTGGTTGAAGCGGGTGCGCAGATGCTGCTCTTGGAAGCAGTCCCCCCGGAGGTTGCAGGTTTTATCGCTAAAAAACTGACCATTCCGGTGCTCTCCATAGGTGCCGGTATGAACTGTGACGGCCAGCTTCTCATCGTAAGTGACATGATCGGGCAGTTCCAGGCATTCACACCGAAGTTCGTAAAAAAATATGCGAACGTTGCGGAAGTGATTACCAATGCGATGAAAGATTATGTAAAAGAGGTGAGAGAGGGATCATTCCCCCAGGATGAGCACTGCTATCACATGAAAAAGGGCGAAGAAGAGGGCTTTCAGAAACTGATCAAAGAATACTGATCCGCTGATCCACTGATCCGCCTCTATTTCATGTTTTCGATAATTTTATCACCGAACTCTGAACATTTGAGAAGTGTGGCTCCTTCCATCATCCGTTCGAAGTCGTAGGTCACGGTCTTATCGGCAATGGTCTTCTCGAGGCCCGCCACGATTCTGTCTGCTGCTTCTCCCCATCCCAAGTACTGGAACATGATGACCCCTGAGAGGATGAGCGAGCCTGGATTGACCTTGTCCTGGTTTGCATACTTGGGGGCCGTCCCGTGGGTGGCCTCGAATACGGCATGACCGGTTTCGTAGTTGATGTTACCGCCCGGTGCGATGCCGATCCCGCCGACCTGTGCCGCCATTGCATCGGAGAAATAATCCCCGTTTAGGTTCATGGTGGCCACCACATCGAACTCCTTGGGCCGGGTCAAGATCTGCTGAAGGAAGATATCGGCTATGGCATCTTTTATGAGGATTTTCCCCTCCGGGGGATTCCCTCCGCACTCGTCCCAGCTGACGCATCTGTCCGGATACTCTTCTTTGGCAACTTCATATCCCCACTTTCTGAAAGCCCCTTCGGTAAACTTCTGGATATTCCCCTTGTGGACAAGGGTCACACTCTTGCGGTCGTAATTGATCGCGTATTCGATCGCGGCACGTACGAGCCGTTTGGACCCGGTAACGCTGATCGGCTTTATCCCCACGCCGGAATCTTCCCGTATGTGCCATCCCATCTCCCGGTTGCAGAACGTGATAAGTTTTTTTGCCTCCGGGGTCCCTTCCTGCACCTCGAGACCGGCATACACATCTTCCGTATTTTCGCGGAACACCACCATATCCACCCACTCCGGATGCTTTACCGGACTGGGTACTCCCTGAAACCACCGCACCGGGCGCAGACACACGTACAGTTCGAGCGCCTGCCGTATAGAAACGTTCAAGCTTCTGAAACCCTCTCCCACCGGTGTTGTGAGCGGTCCTTTTATCCCCACATGGTAGGTTTTGAATGCTTCGAGCGTTTCATCGGGGAGCCAGGCATCGACTTTCTCTTTTGCCTTCTCGCCCGCATAGACCTCCTTCCAATGGATCTTCCTCCGTCCCCCGTAACAGATATCTACCGCCGCATCGAATACACGGACTGAGGCCCGCCAGATATCCGGCCCGATACCGTCTCCTTCGATGTAGGGGATGATTGGATCATCCGGGACGTTGAGTTCCTCCGTCCCCATGGTAATGCGAGTGCCGTCTGCCATTGATTTCTCCTCCGTTTATGCTTTTTTAAGGCTTGTGATCCGCGGGCGGATGCGGCGCCGTTGTGTTCAGTAGTATGTAGTATGCGGAAAACTATATATTTGTGCAAGTGGGCGCGGTTAGGGAGTGAGGCGTTTCGATTAGTGAAGATTCTCTTTTTTACTCTGCTCCATAATGGTGTCTGTAAACTGAAGAAGATCCTCGAGATTCTTCTTGATAATATTGATGACGATGTTAATATCGATTTCCTGATACTCGTGAATAATAGTATTTCTAAATCCTACCATCTTTTTGAGGGCATCCCGTAATTTTCCCGTGATTATCCCGCCATTACACAGTAAATCGAAACTCTCGCTGCTGTCTGTAGGTATCCCGAGTTTTTTACTTTTAATGATATGATTAGCGAGATCAATTGACTGTTCGCATGCTCGTGTAATATTGAGAATAGCCGCATCTTGATGAGTGTAATCATTCTCGAAGTTATTCTGAGCAGCAGTGTATTCTTCACGGGCTCGTTTAATACAGCGTTGGATGCTCGTAATTTTATTTACCGTTACATCATTCATATATTATAAGCCCGGTGGGTTCTATAAAAATCCTGTAGAATCTCTTTCCTTTCTTCATTGAGTTTTCCGAATAAAGAGAGAACGTGCATTTCATAGGTGTCTCTGATTGTTTGATCGATGCAATACAAACATCGGCCGTTAGTGACAACTTCTTTCTGCAGAACAATAGATACAATTCTGAGGT
>CAZKZZ010000209.1:0-4942 GCA_964557375.1 uncultured Spirochaetales bacterium
CTGTTTTTCTACTAAAGTCCGCAGCTGCCGCTCCGCGCCCTCGAATGTATCGCGGATAACCGTTGATAATTCCTCGTGCATCTCTCCCTGACCCGGTTCTCTTTTAGAGACGAGTTCATGGGATGGTGGTACGGTGAGGTCGATCCTGACCCGATAGGGACTGCCGGACCTGATGTGCTTTTGGGGCTCTTCAACGGTAACCCGGCAGCTCGAAATGTGGTCACAAATACGTTCTAATTTGTCTACTCTGTCTCTTATCAAGTTTTCTAAATCATCTGTTTTTTCAATTTCTCTAAATGAAAGCTCTAAAGGTATATTCATGGTGTTCCTCCTATTTTTTTAAGAGTTCCTCGAACTCTTCTTCATTGAGTACCTCTGTTCCTATTTCTTCCGCTTTTTCCAGCTTGCTTCCCGGGTTTTCACCCGCTACGACGTAGTCGGTATTGCTGCTTACACTGGAAGCAGCACGGCCTCCCAACGACTCGACGGTCCGCTCCGCGTCTTTTCGGGTGTAGTTTTCCAGGTTCCCCGTAAAAACAAAGGTTTTCCCCTCGAGCGGTTGTTCGCGGGCCTCCGTTGCGGTTTCTACAGATTGCGGTTCAACCCCCAGCTCGAACAATTCATCGATGGTTTTTTTGTTCTGCTCATCATTGAAAAACCCGGTTACACTCTTTGCGATTTTGGGCCCTACTTCGGGGACCTGCTGCAGGTCCTCTGATTCCGCTCTCATTAAACTTTTTATTGTTCCGTACTTTCGGGCAAGAATCCCCGCCATGCGCAGCCCAATATGCTTGATGCCGAGAGCGTAGATGAATCTGTCCAGCGGTGTTTTTTTGGATGCTCGTATTTCATCAATAAGAACCTGGGCAGACCGCTCTGCAAAGCCTTCGAGCTCGAGCAGGTCTTTCTTAGTAAGTCTGTAAAGGTCGGAGAGCTTTCCTACCAAACCGGTTTCTACGAGCTGGTTGGTAATTTTCTCTCCTAACGTTTCGATATTGGCTGCATCACGGGAAGCGTAATGCTGGAGTCTTCCTCTGAGTTGAGCAGGACATGACATGCCTGCAGGGCAGAGATAATAAGCCCCTTCCCGTATGACCTTGGTTCCGCATACAGGACACTTCTCGGGCATTGAAAACGGTTCCGCTCTTTCTTTTTCGGGTCTCTCATCCACCCGTTCCAAGACTTCAGGAATGACGTCTCCGGCCCGTATCACCCTGACCGTATCTCCCGGCCGTACGTCTTTTTTCTTTACTTCATCTTCGTTATGAAGCGTGGCTCTGCTCACCGTTACTCCGCCGATCTCCACCGGGTCGAGAAGTGCTACCGGGGTGAGCATCCCGGACCTCCCTACCTGTACCATGATGTCGTGCAGTTTTGTTACTTCTCTGTGGGGCGGGAACTTCCACGCAATTGCCCATCGCGGACTTCTATGGCGTGTTCCCAGCCGGTCACGCAGAGAGTAGTCGTCGAGCTTGATCACCACTCCGTCCAACTCGTAGTTGAGTGTGCCCCGTTTTTCGTTTATTTCCTGATAATACTGTTTGAGCTCTTCATGATTTTTACACAAACGGTTTAGCGGGTTGGTTTTAAGCCCCCAGTCCCTGAATGCAACAAGCACTTCCCAATGTGAATTACTTATTGAGCCGCTGCTCTGCAGAATTTCATAAAAAAAGATATCGAGCGGTTTGTCCGCGACATTTTTTGAATCGAGCTGCCTCAAGGTCCCTGCTGCAGCATTTCGGGGATTGGCAAATGGATCTTTTCCGTCCTGTATCCGTTTTCGGTTCAATTTTTGAAATCCGTCTTTGAGCATAAACACCTCTCCCCGAACAGCGAGAAAGTCAGGAAGAGAAGCCGTTTTCCGTAACCGGAGCGGTAACGGACCGATGGTCTTTAGATTTTCGGAAATGTCCTCTCCGGTCCGTCCATCCCCCCGGGTATCTCCATAGGAGAATGCTCCGTTTTCAAAAACGATTTCCACCGACAACCCGTCCAATTTTGGTTCCGATACATACCGTAACTGTACGTTTCCGAGGTCACGCCCGAGTTCACGATGGAGAAACTTTTCAAACTGAACGATACCGGCTTCATCCTGTTTGGAGTCGAGGCTCAACATGGGGGCGACGTGCTGTACTTCTCCTAATTCATCTACAGGAGGCGCTCCAACCCGGTGGGTAGGGGAGTCTGGTACTTCGAGCTCGGGGAACCGTTCCTCGAGTTTTAGGAGCAGGTGAAACATTGAGTCGTAGTGGTGGTCGGATATTTCGGGTGCATTTTTTACGTAGTAGAGGTAATTGTGATACTCTATTCTTTCTCGAAGTTGTTCTGCAATTTCTTCTGCCTCATTCAGGGAAAGCTCCTGCGGATCGATGTCTTCTACACGGGACTCTATTGCTGGTTGTTCTTTTTCGGACATAACGCCTTCATATAAAAGATATTGCGATTTTGCTCTGAGGTCAAAAATCATGGGCGAATTAAGTCAGGATTTTGATGAAGCATGTCTATTTGATTATGACATGAAATGATCTTATCTTATACATAGAGGAAAAGGAGTGGAAGTATCATGACTGACAGAAAGATTATCGAAGAGATAGAGCAGCAGTTTTCTCAAAAAGAATATATTCATCCGGAAGATTTCACGATTGAAGTAAATAATGGAAACGTCGTTCTTGCGGGAGCGGTGAGCTATCTCTCTCAAAAACGTGATGCTATCTCAACGGTGATGGGGATTAAGGGAGTAAGGGATGTTGAAGACCAGATAACGGTTGTGGCCCCGGCCCTGGAAAGTGACCCGGTGGAAACACGGGCGATCAATGCGTTGAATCAACATTTGGATTTTGATATTTCAAGGCTGGATGTAACCGATACCGCGGGACAGCTTATTCTAGAAGGATCAGTCGAAGCGTATTGGCAGAAACTGCAGATCGAAGAGGTTGCTGCAACTGTTGACGGGGTAATCGAGATCATCAACAACATTACTGTTACTCCAAGTGAACGTGAATCTGACGAAACAATTGCCACCCACATCATGCACGCACTGGAGCGAAGGGATAATATCGATGCGGGCGATATCGAAGTGGAAGTAGATAATGGAGAAGTTTTTTTGACCGGAAGGGTCCCTACCTGGTTCTCTAAGAACTCTGCCTATGAAACCGTACAGCATGTGCCGGGTATAACCGATATCATCGATAACATCTCAGTTGATGAACGAATGTAGTCTCAAAAGGAGCAGGTGTCAGCAGGTGAGGTGGAGAGCTGCTACTGTATTTTTCTGGTCTTTTCTGCGGTTGTATTCTTCCACTGCTTGATGGGTGCGTTCGACGATTAGCTCGATTCCCTTATTTCTAATTACATGTTTTGTCTCTTCGGGCACTTTCATTACTCCGGAAGCTCCGGTCCCCACGATCAATGTATCGGGTTTGTATTCTAGTACGTCTCGAATATCTTCGGGGACAAGATTGTGTCCGCTTTTACGCCACCACGAACCGTCTACATGGTGCGGGTAAATAATAACGTCGTTGGTATAGTGTTGGCCGTCGATTACGATCTCACCGAATGTATAGGAATCTATCATATCGGTCTCCTTTTTTTTTATGTACCTATTTATAAGATAATACCTGTAGCACCTGATACAAAATAATGGCCCGGAAATCCGAAACAGTTTGATTGACTGGAAAAAAATTACGTTTTATCATGATTTCATGAAGCAGCAGTACAAACTTCCCTGTATTAATAGATACAAGGAGGTTATTGTGTCATTAATAAAAAAACCGATTATCTTAGCCGGCTCGAAGGGCCGAAAGCAGGTGCTTGCTCTCTTCGACAGCGGGGCGAGTTATTCGTGTGTTACGAAAGAGCTTGCAAAGAGAATAGCCCATCTCGAACCGTTGGCCGAACCTATGGAGTTCGAAACTGCTGAAAAAAATTATACGGTAATCGCGAAACACGCGGTACGCGTAGATTTCTTCTTTACAGATACCAATCGCAGGTTCACAGACGAGCTGGTCGTAATCGATGGGCTCTCTGAAGAGCTCATCATTGGGGCTGCGACAATGCAAAAATGGAAGATCAGGCTCGATTTCGACCGGGAAGAGGTGCTCTACGACAAGAAAATGCACCGGCTGCGGATTTGAGCTGCTGAGCTGCCGCGCAGGGCAAGATGTAGTGGAACAATTCGCCGGGCCGTAGTAAAAGGAATAAGGCAATGAAAATCTTTTATCTCTTCTATTCTTTGATCTTTTTTTCCTTTTTGCTACCACCTTCTGCTCTCTTCGCGCAGAACAAGGAAACCTCACGCGGGGAACAAGCCAGCCAGTCTGTTCAAGCCGATCGGCAAAGCCCGGCTTCTATGGCTGCCCGGGCCTCCAGGGCGGATGCGCTTCTCGAGGAGGGCAGTACGCTGTACTACCGGGGAGACTATCAGAGGGCGCTCAGCCGCATTGAAGAGGCCCTGACAATCGACGAATCGCTGGGTGAGGCCCGATTAGTAAATCTGGGGTTCGATTACGGTTGGATCGGAGAAATCTACCGGGTTACAGGTAATTATTCTCAGGCACTGGTACAGTTCGGAAAAGCAATCGAGACCCTCCATGCAGCGGGTGAAGAGCTCAATGCATCGATCTACGAGGGAAATACCGGATGGATTTATTTACAGTTGGATGAGTATGAAACAGCCCGCTCGTACTTGGAGAGAGCGTATCAGGTTGCCCTTTCGTACATTCCGAATACCGGAGTTGATCCGAACAACCCCGCACCCGGGATGTATGCATCACTGTGGGCGGGCCACCTCGCGGAGCTTTATGGTCTTCTAGACAATACAGAGGAGATGATACGGTATAATGAGAGAGCACTCCAATACGCATCCGCCTTACAGATGGAAACCCAGATATACATCGTAGCGAACAACCTCGCCCGAGCTTATTTGGGGCTCTATCAATATGAG
>CAZKZZ010000210.1:0-4797 GCA_964557375.1 uncultured Spirochaetales bacterium
AATCGGCACAAGTCCATACTGGATAGCTATCGGTATTATTATCGTTACAGGCATTATGATAGGTCTATTTTTTAGAATATAAAGAGAGGACCCGCTGTATCTCGTCCCATAAACTTTTTTCACAAAACGGTTTTGAGATAAATCCGTCCATCCCCGCATTCAGACACTCGTTCTTGTTTTCCTCATAGGCGTGTGCGGTGAGTGCAATTATCGGAGTTCTTTTGTTACCGGTAACCGATTCTATACTCCGGAGTCTTCTGCTCGCTTCGAGTCCTCCTACATCCGGCATGCTCAAGTCCATCAGTATAAGGTCGAAACTGTACTGTTGCGCCTTTTTAAGCACATCTTCTCCGTTGCCTACGTCTGTAGTCTTCCAGTTCTGTTTTTCCAACAGCTGTTTCAAATAGAGCCGGTTTATACCTTCATCTTCCGCTATGAGTGCTTCCATCGGTCCTACCGAAGGCGCAGAACTTTCGGTAGGAAGGGGAGGTCGGTCTTCCGCTTCTGCAACGCTAACCGGCAGATGCACTGTAAAACTGCTCCCTTTACCGACAGTACTCTGCACGTCAACGGACCCGCCGAGCAGCTCTGTAATTGATTTGACGATAGAGAGGCCGAGTCCGAGACCGGAAGAAAGCCCCTCGGAATCATCTCCTGCCTGGCTGAAGGGGGCAAAAATATGTTCCAGGTCATTTTGCGGTATCCCTCTGCCGGTGTCATCAACCCGAATATCGACCATGCCTTTCTCTCCGGGCCCTTCCGGCTGATAGGTTGTCCTTACGGCAATGTTACCGGAGGCGGTATTCTTGATTGCATTGTCAGTGAGATTCATAATTATCTGGGCCATTCGTTCTTTATCCGAAATGAGAACGGTGTCGGTGTTTCCGCTTGTCGACATGCTGAATGATAACCCCTTCTCCTCCGCTTTTTTCCTCAAGATTGGTTCCAGCCAGGTTATGAGGCTGCTGAGGGAAAATCGGGACTCTTGTATGGATAATTTGCCCGAATCCATCCGGGAAATATCTATGAGATCGGAGAGCACTCTGTAAAGCTGGTCCGAAGCCGTTTGCATCAATCCCAGCAATTCGGACTGCTGGGAGGTAAGATCGGTCTTTTCCATAAGCTGAGACATCCCGATTATGCCGTGCAGCGGAGTTCTCAATTCATGGCTGACACTTGCAAGAAAGCGGTTTTTTATGCTGTTAGCCTGTTTTAGTTGTTCGAGTGCGGTTCTCAGATCAGCAGTCTGTTTTCGGACCTGTTTCCGGAGGACATAATTCCACAGTATAATAAAACAGATAATGCTTGCGAGAGCCAATATCCCGCCGGCCATTATTTTGACAATCTTACGCGTAAAAGGCGATGATTGTTCATAGACGCCGAACCATTTCTCGTAGATCTTGTCATACTCTCCCGATATTTTTAGAAGATTGAGTCCTTCGTTAATTAATGCGAGCAGTTGTGCGTTTCCCTCCTGTACCGCGATACAGTAGGGGCGCTGCAGAAGAGGGTGTGACAAAACGCGTATTTTTTTATAGCCCTTCTCTTGGAGAATCTTCATTCCCTGTACCATGCCCATTACCGCACAGTCACCCTCGTCATTCAAAAGGGCCGGTAATAATGAATCCCACTCTTTTACCGTTACAATTTCTTCTCCTATGCCGTTTTCTACAAGATAATCGTGTCCTACGTCCCCGGTCTGGACTAAAATGCGTTTGTCTTCGAGATCGTCGATACTTCTTATAGTGGAGTCTTTCCTTATGAACACTCCAATTGAAGTCATAAAGTGAGGGATAGAGAAATCGATCTGTTGATCGCGGGTATTAGTTTTGTACATACCGGTGACCAAATCGATTTTTCCTGCTTCCAAATCACTCCTGACCTCTTCCCATGGTCCGAGACTGATTCGGATGTCCAAATCCATAATTTCCGAAACTCTCGTGAGTATATCGATATTAAATCCGTCAGGTTTTCCTGAATCATTGAGATATTCGAAGGGGGGATAGCCCCAATCACCCCTCGCGGTAATGGCAGTTCCGGGATCGTCATCCTCGGAAGTTTGTGAAGCAGTCAGGGGGATGAATACCTGTGTCTCTTTCTCCGGTCTAAAAAAGGACGGCAGGAGGACCGAACAGAAGAGAATAATTGAAGCAATAATGATAATACCGATGAGAATCTTTAGTTTATTTTTCATCTTTTTACATGTATTTTAGGTAATGATATACTGCTGCAGCACATCTTGTCAATACGTGTAAAATATAAATTATATCTAAAAGGTAAATACGAATCCATACTTTGTTAATATCCGAAGGGTGTGGTAAACTTATCGTTATGATAAATGCGGTTTTTAGAAAAAAATATCTTATTTTTTTGATAATCCTTTTCGTATGTTCGAACTTTATCGTTTTTGCGGATGATGGGCCCGGCGGTACCGAGTACTATCTTCTCGAGGGATGGCAGTACGGGTACGAGGTCCTCTCTCTCGATGAGGACGGGACTTACAGCTGGAGAACGGTTTCAGGGGATGAGGACCGGGTAGACACCGGAACATGGGAGATCTTTCCGGCCGATCTGGTCGATCTTCTCGTTGTTTCCCCTGATGGCGGCGGTAAAGCGGAAGAGTATTTCATTGTCTGCAGTGAGGGAATCCTCGTCCTCTATACCGAGAGGGAAGTGCGGGGTGTCTATTCAGAAAATCCGAACCACTACTTGAAAGCTTATGAGATAATCCCCACCTCTGAGCTTACTGAGACAATCGGCGGAAAAGAAGTACTCTATTCGGCGGAAAACCTCAAAGAAGGCCTCTACAACCGCTTCTGGTCGGAAGGTGACCCTGGCGACGGCACGGGAGAAGCCCTCTTTTTTAACTTCTACTCCTTTGACGGCGCCCCGGATTCGGAGACAACCGTAGAGGGGGCAGTAATATGTAACGGGGCACCCCTGCGGTATTTCAGCATCAACAACAGGATCAAAGACGCCCGGTTCGAATTCGATAACGGCAGGGAATACCGGGTTGAACTATTCAACAGCCCTGCTCCCCAGGTTGTTTTGTTTCCGGAAAACGATGGGGACCTGATTAATAAAGGTTCGATGCATATCGAATCAGTCTATTCCGGAACCAAGTACAACGACTGCTGTGTAACTCGGATTCTGTTCTTCGGTGCTGAATAAAACTATTTGGCAGGATTGGCGTCAACACGTCTATACTCTGTTGTATCATGCATTGCAATAACAGCTCCAATACAATTCCCGTTTGAATCAAGAAGTTGGTGGCCGCTGCACATTAGATGATGCGGATTACTTTGTTTCGGAGCGACCACAATTTCTACAATCTTGATCATTTTTATGTATAAAAGTACATTTAACAAAGTAAAACACTATGGAAAATACTGCTAAAGTACAGGTTGTAGAGATAAAAGACCTCGTTACTGTTCCGGTCTCTTCAAAGGAGAAACCGGAAATCGACAAGGATTTCGAAGAGAAGTGGCAGGAACTCGTTGATCTGGCTGCAAGAATAATCGGAATCCCTTCCGGTCTTATCATGCGTCTCTTAGAGCAGGAAATCGAAGTATTCAAAACCAGCCGTACAGACAACAATCCTTATGAACAGGGTGATCGGGAGACATTGGGGTTAGGTCTCTATTGTGAAACTGTTGTAGGAAAACGGCAAGAACTGCTGGTACCGAATGCATTAAGAGATGAAAAGTGGAAGAATAATCCCGATGTAAAGCTCAACATGGTCTCCTACTACGGTGTTCCAATTCGCTGGCCTGATGGAGAGGTGTTCGGTACTTTTTGTGTTTTAGACGATAAAGAAAACAATTACACGCAAGATCAGAGAGCTTTGATTCAGAAGTTTGCGGAGCTGGTAGAAAGAGATTTGGAAATTCTTCAAACCCACAGAAAAACAGCGGATGAATTGGCCTATAAAGAAACCCGGATTCGGGAAATGCGGCACCGTATTAAAAATCAGTTGAATATGCTTATAAGCTACATTGATCTTAGTAGACACAGTGGGGAAAGTGAGACATCAGATACCTTTTCCCATCATGTGCAGAATCGGATAAAGTCGCTGTATAAACTGCATGAATCTCTTTCCAAACCGGAAGCGGTCTTCTCTATTCCTCTTCCGGAATATCTCACGTATATAGCGGAGGAGATTGTTTCTACTGCACCGTTTCATATTGATATCTCCGTCCATGGACCTGAGATCTATCTCGAAGAAGAACTGGCTGTACCGATTAGCATGGTAATCAATGAACTTATTACCAATTCTATAAAATATGCTTTTATAGATGTACCTACTCCTCACATTTCTATCGACTGCCGAGACGACGGCGGGAAACTGGCCATTGTCTATCAGGATAACGGAAATGGCTCTCTTTCATCACAAAACGTAGAGAAAGGGCTTGGCACCATGATAATCGAGGGATTGGCCGCTCAGATTTCAGCTGAGGTTACCATGGGGTTCGATAATGGTTATATCTGTACATTGGTTATTCCGAATCCGATAGCGGCACGGAACACTGGATGGCAATGATATAAAACTCGAAAGTTTTCTGCTGTTCTTACCGCAGTACGGCGAATAATATGCCCCCTAATGCGGCAACCTGCGTTCGAAACGGTCAACTGCTGTCTGCATAACCGAGTCCTTTGTTTGTTCTTCCTGCTTATTCATCACTTCTATAAGCCCTTCGGTCCCGTCGTCTCCGAGCTTTTCCCGCAGCGGTTTCGGTATCTTTATTATACCCATAAACTATCCCCCTTACAATATAAATAACGAGGATAGAACGGCTG
>CAZKZZ010000211.1:0-4729 GCA_964557375.1 uncultured Spirochaetales bacterium
GGGGGACTTACCGCAACCACGGAGGAGTATTTCGGCGGAGAGATGGAAACGGCTATCTGGGGGCCGACTCTAGTCAATCTCTACCTCTCAGAGAACCTCGCACGCAGCCAGATCATCTCCACCGCGATCGCCGTCCTCCTCATCCTCCTGCTTACTTCCTTCGTGTTCCGTTCTTTCACGTACGGCCTTTTGACCCTCATCCCCATGATCTCCGGGATCATGCTCAACTTCATCATCATGAATCTGCTAGGCATCACCCTTGATATCGTCACGGTGATGTTTACCAGTGTCACCATCGGTGTGGGAATCGATGATTCGATCCATCTGCTAATCAATTACCGCAAGCAGGTCTCCCATCCGGACAATCTCGAACTCAGCGGAGATGTCCTCGAGAACACCCTGATCCACACCGGCCGTCCCATCCTCCACACCTCGGTGGCCTTAGTGGCTGGGCTCATGGTCCTGACCGCCTCGAACTTCCTGCCTATCGTCTATTTCGGAATTCTCGTATCCGTGGCGATCGTTACCACCACCTTCAGCGCGCTCCTGATTCTGCCTGCGTTCCTTTCTCTGCTGCGGGTAGGGCGGAAGTAACTGGTACCTCCAATAAGCACATGGTATACTTATACGTGAATAGACCATTATGTATAGAGGGAAAAGTTATGGAAAAAAATTTAATAAGCGAAAGAATAGTTACAGATAGTAAAACTTTTTCGGGAAAACCTACTATTAGGGATACCAGGGTGGCCGTCGAACATATTTTAGCTATGATGGTTGATGGTGCTACACATCAAGATATATTAGATAGTTATCCTTTCTTAGAAGAAGACGATATCCGGGCCTGTATTCTCTATGCACTGGAAATTATATCCCATGAACAGGTCGAGCCTCTACACGAATCTGCCGGTTAAAACATGCGGTTTTTAGTGGATAGTACATGGAATTATTAAATAACGGAGCCCTAATTACTGCGAATAAAAAGAAAATCAGAATACGCATTTAGCGCGCTCCTGGTTCTGCTTGCGTTCCTTGCCCTGCTGCGCGTCGAGCGGCTTAGCGTCGGGCGACTTAGCGGGCGGCAGCGTGCCGGGCGATGAGCTCCCGGTACCGCTCGCTTACCTCTTCGGCCACTTCCCGCCAAGTGCGGTGAAATGATTTTTTAGCATTCTCTCCTACGGACTGGAGGAGGCCGCGGTTACGGCTCGCATCAAATATCCTCCGGGCGAGGCTCTCCGGGTCGTTTTCGCTTAAAAACCCGTTTACCTCGTCGGTTACATGTTCCGAGGCGGTCGAGTTTTTGATGAGCAGAGTGGGAAGGCGGAAGGCCGCCGACTCACGCAGGGTCAAGGGTGAAGTGTCGTAGAGAGAGGGAAAGACGAAGAGGTCCGCCCGTGCGTAGTATTTTTTCAGTTCCTCCCGGTCATTGACCGGGCCGATAAACTTCACTTCGTTTTCCAGCCCGATTTTCCGGCTTAACCGTTCCATCTGTTTTGCGGCATACCCCATGCCGATAAACATCATCATATAATCGGATAGGTACTTCTCTTTTAAGATTTTGAGCGCCTCGAGCAGGGTGCGATGGTTTTTCTCCCAGATGTGCTGCCCGATGTAGAGAAACACTTTTTTACCGTTGGTAAGAGCGTGACGTTCGTTGAGGCTTTGCTGCAGCGGGGCAAGGTCCGGAGGGGCGACGATATCGGTGGCGTTTTCGACTACTTGAATCGGACCTGTGTACCCGTATTCGCGCAGTGTCTCCTCAGTGGACCGATTGGGTATCCACACCTCGTCGGTGGCGTTGTAGAACCAAGCTATCCGGTTCACGTACGACTGTACGAAAAATGAAATCGGTTCGGGGACGATCCGTTCCAGGTCATCGCGGTATTTGGAATGAAACGATGCTACCATGGGCAAGCCCAGCTTCTGCCGGACTTTCAGCCCGATCCGACCGGTCACGAACGGAGAGTGGGCGTGGATGATGTCGAACTGCAGCCGGGAGAGACATCGATTGAAACAGGGGTCGAGCCAGGGAAACCCCCACCGAAACGGTTTGTTCCCCGGAAGAGGTACGGAGAGAAACCGGAGCACTTGAAACTCTTCGTTGTCGGTGTAATCAGGGACCCGGGGGGTGACAACGGTCACCTGTCCCGCCTCCCGGTTAAGCCAGTAGGCGTAGTTTCGGGTAACCGAGCCCACCCCGTCGAGGATGGGAGGAAAGGTATCGTTGAATATTCCTATTTTTAGTTTGCTGTTTTTTGACATAGTTTTTCTTTCTTAATATTATTTCCGGGATTAATCTCCCAGGTCGACGTCGAGTGCCCGCTCTACTATCCGGTCCATGTTGTAATATTTGTATTCGGCCAGACGGCCGATAAAATTTTCTTTTGACCCTTCTCCTGCCGCTAAGCCCCGGTACTGCTCCGCAAGCTCTTCGTTCCGGTCGTCCGGGACCACATAGTACGGTTCTCCGTCAGATTGAGGATACTCTTTTGCGATGGTCGTGGCAAGTGAAATCTGGCCGGTAAGCTGCTTGTACTCGGTAATCCGAGTAAAATCATAATCATTCGGATAATTGACCACGGCCGCTTCTTGAAAAAACCCGCTGTCGCTGCCGGGCCCGACGCCCCTGCTCCCGGCCGCTTCCAACTGATAAGTTTCATACTTGAACCTGAGCGATCGGTACTCGAGCCTGCCGAGTTTATAGTCGAAGTACTCGTCGATCTTTCCGGTAAAATAGAGCCTGTCATAATCGAGATTATCTATTACATCCTGCCAGTTGGTATTGAGCATGATTTTAATGTTTGGATGATCGAGCATGTTCTCGAAGAGCCGGTAATAACCGCGGGCGGGTAGCCCCTGATACCGGTCGGTAAAGTAGCGGTCGTCCCGGGTAAACCGGATGGGGACCCGCTTCATGAGGTCCGGCTTGAGCTGGTCGGGGTACTTCCCCCACTGCTTGTAGGTGTAGTGCTTGAAGATCTTCTCGTAGATCGCCTCACCTACCTGCGAGACGATAAAATCCTCCGCGTTTTGGATTGCTCCGCCGGGCAGCTCTTCTAAAGCGGTCTGCCCCTGCGGTACGGCTTGCCGCTTGAACCATGCTTCGATGTCGAGCGTACTCAAGCTGAGGCCGAAAAGCTCGTTTACCGTCTCCACTGTGATGGGCATGGGTACGGTCCGCCCGTCAACGTACGCCCTCACCCGGTGCTGATAGATCCGCCAATCGGTAAACCGCTCCAGCCACTGCCACACCGCCCGGGAGTTCGTATGGAAGATGTGGGGCCCGTACTTGTGGACCAAGATTCCCGCATCATCGTAATAATCGTAGCAATTCCCGCCGATGTGGTTCCGCTTTTCTATGATGAGGACCTGTTCGTTCTTCTCTTCGGCGAGGCGCCGTGCGATGACCGATCCGGCCATGCCCGCGCCGACCACGACATTTTTGAAATTCATAAAATCCGTTACCTTATGTATCACCTAATATACCGCTTTTTGGCCGAAATTCCCAGTGGTCGAGGCCGTCAGATCCCTCACAGGCCGGCGGTAAGGTCAAAAATGAGAATGCTGTGGACTATGTGAAATCTTATGTACGATATTAATTAATATCCTATGTGAAAAACTATGTATTGCTTGATATTTTTTTTTCGTGAGGAATTGACTGCCCACATTTTGTGAAATTGGCAATTTGCGAGAAGCAGCAGAATGGTTATTGCAGTTTTATAGAATGAGGAGGCAAAATAAAGGATGTCATGAACCATATCACAAATCTAAAAATTGACAATTTGACAAGAAAGAGGTATCATATGATTATGAAAACATACCCTGTAGGTGATTTGAAGACCCATTTCTCGGAAGTTTTGAACAGGGTAAAGGCCGGCGAGGAAATCGTTATTACATACGGAAGAAAAAAAGAAAATATAGCCGTTATTGTTCCGTATAGCCAATATCGGAAGAAGAACAAAATCAATCTTGGTCTTCTCTCGGACAGAAAAGTGCACATACGTAAAGATTTTGAGATTACCGAAGAAGAGCTCGCCGGGCAATGAGTTATCTCGTCGATACCCACTATGTTCTCTGGTCTCTGTTTGAGCCTGGCAGGATAGGCAGTGAAATAAAAAACATATTTGTTGATGAGAATACTATAAAATATGTATCGGGAATCACACTTTGGGAAATATCACTTAAGTATTCTCTCGGAAAGCTTGAAATGGAACATACAAACCTCGAGAAAGTATATGAAAGCATTGAAGCTGCGGGCTTTGAAATCCTGCCGGTTGAAACCGAGCTCTTTTGTACGTATTATAGATTACCGAAAAAAAAGGACCATCAAGACCCGTTTGATCGAATGCTCATCTGGCAGGCGCTCAATAATGATTACATTTTTATCACCCATGATGATAGAATAAAACAGTACAGAGCAGACGGTTTGCGAATGATAATCTAAGGAGGGTCCGAACAATCGTTTTCCAGGAACTGCCCGACAATTTTTTCGTCCCGCTCGCCTCTCCTCACCGCGTCCACTACAGCGAGTTGATTCTTGCCTTCTATTCGCTTTTTATGGAGTACCACACCGGTGTGGAGCGGGAACAGGTCGTGGCCGCCTTCGAGCAGTATTTTGCCGGGCTTGGAAGTCTCGACGAGTTCAGCCGGTCGGAACAACCGTCTGCCGAGTTACCCTCAGGGGGTGAGGACGGCCTGCCTGATGAGCTTACCGACTACGCAACAGACGGAA
>CAZKZZ010000212.1:0-1169 GCA_964557375.1 uncultured Spirochaetales bacterium
CCGCAAGGTTTGTTGCTCCGAGACCGTAAGCTTGTACCAGAGTGATTTTAATTTCATGTGTCTATAACGACCCTTTACGTTTTAGTATAATCGCTTAAGAAAAAATTTGCTAATAGCAGGGTCTTATTCAGCTCAACCGCCGGGGGACAGGAAGGGTGGCCCTATTCTCGTGGTCCTCTACAAAGCTCCTTACCTGGTCTACCGAGGGGACCGAAGAGCGTCCGCCCGGTGTTTCGGTCGAGAGGGCGGCAGCGGCAGCTCCAAACAGCAACCCGTCACGAAACGGCTCCCCTCTCTGTAATGAAAAGAGAAACGCGCCGTGGAAAATATCACCTGCTGCAGTGGTGTCCACCGATTGAACCGTGAAAGCGGGGAGGTGCCACACAGCATCCTCTTCCCAGAAGACCAGACCCCTATCGCCCATACTGAAACAGCCCGGGTTCGGATTGAGCCTGCTCAGCCGGTTTGAACAGGATACGAGGTCAGCATCAGTCCCGGCATCCGGCAGGCCGGCCATATCACATGCAAACCGTCCGGAGCACAACAGGTGGGTCACACTTCCGGCGAGCTCCTGTGTTTCAGGCCGCGGTGAGCCTGCATCCATGACCGATACGGCGTTCGGGAAAAAACGCAGTGCCGCACGTGAAGCTTCATATTCATGGCCGTCAAACAGCAGAAACTGCGGATTCTTTTTTGCGAGTGCGTTCCGGTCTAACGTCATACCAGCCCCCCTTTTTTGCCTGTTGAGTATTGTCCTGCTTCCCGTAGTCGAGTTTGTTATAACACAGGAGAGAGGCGTAAAGTGGTTGTTTCGGACTTCTAAGAGTTCGGTATCGACCCCGATTTTGTGAAACTCTTCAGCGATGGTCCTGCCGTACACATCATTGCCTACCAATCCCGCAAACCCGCACTGCACCCCCCAAAGACCGAGCAAATATGCCGCATTCGAGGCGGGTCCGCCGCACGCTTCGAGAAACTCTTCGACAACGTACTTCTCATCCTCTCGGGGATACGCAGGCATGGGGAAATAGATATCGTAGGAGGCGTTGCCGATGCAGAGGACTTCTGTTTTCACATTCCGACCATACCACAGAAGGCTGGAATGAGCAATTTTACGGGTGCGATTTCACTCTGTTATTGATTCATCAGGTTTTTGTGATATAATACTA
>CAZKZZ010000212.1:1269-4679 GCA_964557375.1 uncultured Spirochaetales bacterium
TAACACTATAACGGGTAGAACGAGGATGAAGGCACGTAGTAAACACTTTTTAATTAGTATATCGCTGGCTCTTTTAATTCTTACTCCGACAACGGCGCAAGAACAGAAAGCAAAAGCTCGGATTCTTATTACACCGATGGTCAATACAACCAATGACCCGAATCTCGAGCTGCTCGAAGATACGGTAACGGATGTTCTAACGTTTACCCTCAATCTTTTGGGAACGTATACGGTAATCGCCGACCAGCAGCCCATCGTTTCTCCCACGAACGACGCTCTTCAAAACTTGGCCCGTATAAACATGGCCGATTATGTCCTCTTCGGCAAAGTGTTCAAAACTGACTCGGGAGAAACCGCGTTAACACTCTCAGTTTACGACCGTTTAGATAGCGAAATCGTGGTTACTCAAACCGAGAAATCAAAAACCATGCTGGGCACATTCGATGCAGTCGACAGGTTGTTAATTGCTACCCTGGAAAAGTTCAGCGGTATTCATATCGGGTGGGGCTCGATACTCCTGGTTAACGAAGGCGTCTCCGGTTTTTACGATATTTATATTGATGATTTCTTTGTCGGCAGCAATAAATCTCTAGTAGAAAATGTGCTCAGCGGAGAGAGAGAAATCGTTATACGGCAAGAAAGACCATATAACGATTTTTTACTCTATGAAGATACCATCACCGTCCCTGAAAATAGAACTGTTTCCCTCACGTTCGCTGTCCCCGGTATGCTCGATATCGAAGAAAGCGGGTTCAGTATATTGAAAGATTCAATTCAAAACAGTATCAGGACAAACGATAAAACCATAGAACAGAAGTTTAAACTTGCCTTTGAACTGTTAGAGAAGTCAAACGCGAGTGAAGCACTTATCTCATTAAAGCAGGAGTTCGAATCCCTCCGCCATGAATACAACAAGCGGAAAGAAAACGGGGAATTCTATGAAACTGAGACACCGGACGACGAGGCGCAGCAGAAAGAATTGGTTTTTTCTGTAGACAGCACATATGGAAATGCCGCCTTTTCTACCGAGACCGCCGGTACATTATACATGAACTCAAAAAAGCAGGGGGAGATACAGGCGGGTGCTTCAGCTACAATGAAAAACCTCGAAACCGGGACCTACAGATTCGAAATGCGCTATGAAGACGGGGAGAGGGAGACCAAACAGGTCAAAATAGAACACAACCGGACCGCTAACGTTGCTTTTACCTACCGTAAAGAGTATAAAATCGGTGAGCCCGGTCCCGCGGGAGGCCTCGTGTTTTACGATAAAGGGGAGTATTCAGCCGGGTGGAGATACCTGGAAGCCGCACCCGCTTCCACAGAATGGAAGAACACCGAATGGGGAGCGTATAGAGTAGAGACCGGCGCCTCGGGGACCGCTGCCGGTGCCAGCAAGGCAAATACAAATAGGATTGCCGTACGGCTCAATGACCGGGGTGAAACCGGAAAAGCGGCATGGTTGTGCGACACATTAATCTCGGGCGGTTATGACGACTGGTTCTTGCCTTCTCTCGAAGCGCTCAGCCTGATGGTAGAAAATCTGCATGATGAGGAGCTCGGAGACTTTACCGATTCGTTTTACTGGAGCTCTACCGAATACAGCCCGCATTCCGCCTGGAAACTGCATTTCGACAGCGCACGGAAATATTACAGCGAAAAAGATGAACGCTACCATGTGCGCGCAATACGGGCTTTTTAGCTGAAGCCTGAGGTTGTAGAAGCACACAGATACAAGGGTGAAAAATTATTCCTCTAATGTGCTCCCGTATAATTCTTCTATTTGTTCTACTTCATGCTCGGACAGCTTTGCAAACTCCTTTTCCCGTGCACGTTTTGATAAAATGCCGCCGTTCTGTCTTAAAAACTGGAAAAGAAGGTGTATGGTTTTATCGGGCATATCGACAATTGATTCTACACCGCTTCGAAACGCATCGTATTTTCTTAAAAAACCGGTCTCTTCGGGCAGATCTTTTTCAATCGTCTGATCTACACAGGAGAAGAGGAACTCGGTGTGAGGGGTTGCATCAAAGAACCGGTACAGATAAGCAGTATCGTTGTTTACCTCGACGTTTCGGTCTGAACTTACCTCCCAGTCGATAAGCGGGAGCATCCTATGAGAATACTGCTGGAGAACATCTCTGTATTCTCCCATACGCCCTAGAATGACGCCGGATACAGGAAAAACTAATCCGGGAGGGTTGAATCCGGATTTTGCAAGCACATGGTGGATGAGATAGCGGTGTATCCTGCCGTTACCATCTTCGAACGGATGCATATAGACGAAACCGAAGGCAACACATGCAGCGACAACTACGGAATCCAAATGTAATGCTGCACGCTTTTCAAACTCTATGAGGCCCTCGAGAAGGCTCCTCAGGTCTTTAACCCGAGCACTTATATGATCGGGAATCGGCATCCCCGTATCGCGGTCATGCTCTCCGACAAAACCACCCTGCCTGCGAATACCTGTGCGCACGAACCGTCTGTCCCCGATAACAATTTTTTGCAGCCTGACAAGCTCTTCAATATCGAGTGGTCTGATGCCGGCTTCTCCAATAGCCCTCCCCCACCGCTGGATGCGGCTGTGGGGCGGCTCTTCTCCCTCGATGGTATAACTTGCCTTTGAATCCTTTAAAAGAAGAAAGGACGCCGCCCTGGAAATAATGTCCTGCGGGATACGGTCTATCAAGCTGAAGGCCTTTTCCCGCAAGTTCTTAGTAAGAAACTCTTCTATTCTTTTACTTCGATATACGAGAGGACAGAATTGCGGCGTTCCGGGAAGATTGTTGATAACCCGCTGTCTTCTCACCCGCTCTCCCGATATTGACAGCTGCATGGAAGGGTCTAATGTGTCAATATATGTACCTTGATTCAGGTCTTCTATAGGGAGGAGCCTGCCGGTAAGCCACTCATAGAGAAACCATATGCGGCGGGTGTATACGCCAGTGGGAGCATTTCGTACGATAAAAACGATTTCATCCTGCGATATCTTACCAAAAAGACAGTACAGTACCGCAAGATCGATACCCTCATACTTGACGGCAAAGGTGAGGTGGCCTTCGAGAGAAGGCTCCGGGCGGTAACGCGGAGTAAAAAACCTCCACCCCTCTTTTTCAACCATTCGGTGCCGCTCCCCTATGGCGCAGAGACAAAGGGGAAGCGGTACTCTGAGTTCATAGGCATCAATAATCGCTGCGTACCCTACAGGTATACCCTGCTCGGGGAGTCTGCGATCATGAAAAACGATTACCGGCCCTGAAAATCCTTTATGTACTTTCTTTCTCATGAATTTTAATTATATCTCATGAATTTTGATTAGAAAACACTGTTTTTATGAAAAACTATAATATTTTCTATAAACCGTCAGTAGTGCTTCTTAAAAAAAGCGGTTGATATTTAGGAGGCAG
>CAZKZZ010000213.1:0-4649 GCA_964557375.1 uncultured Spirochaetales bacterium
AGTAGTTTTTCAGACCCTGAATACACCTCTTCTACGTTTACGACGGCTGCAGCATGTCCGGGATGTTTTTCCGGATTCCACGTCTTCATATCATCAAAAATTTTCCCCTCTGTGTGATAATCAATGCTGCCTTTGATCTGATACGCATCCCCGGCTTTTGTTATAAAAAGAATTGATCCCTTGCTGCCGTTTTTTATGTTTTCCAGAGTTTTGGAAAAATAATTATTCGCAATCACGATTTTTTGTTCATCGTATTTGGATACGCAAGTAGCGTATATTGCATTTGGGACACCATTCGTATTTACAGTTGTAAAGACCAACGGCCCTTCTCGATTTTCAAATGCGCTGCTCACTTTTTCCGGTAATGCTGCCATACTATGCTCCTGTTTTTACATAAGTTTTTTTAGATATGCATCTGTAGTGTATCATTTTTTTCCCGTATGTTAAACTCATACAGAAAGACTAGTATCCAAGGAAACACCATGGAAAAACTAATAGCACTACTCAAAGAATCCCGTTCCTGTGTCGCCTTCACCGGAGCGGGGGTTTCAACCCTCTCCGGCATTTCGGACTTCAGAGGACAAAACGGGCTGTATAGGCGTACCGACATCGACGCAAATAAACTGTTCGACATAAACCACTTCCGAAGCGATCCTTCCTACTATTATCTGAAAGCGAAGGACTTTATTTATAACCTGGAAGAGAAAACACCGAACATCGTTCACACCGAACTTGCCCGGCTCGAGAAAAAGGGAATAGTAAAAGCTGTCATCACCCAGAATATCGATCTTCTCCATCAGAAGGGCGGGTCCGAGCGGGTTGTGGAAGTGCACGGGTCTCCAATAGTACACCGGTGCCTCTCCTGCGGAAAAACATGGACCTTTGACGAAATTGCCGCCATGGTGCAGAAAGATATCGTCCCCTCTTGTGATGAGTGCGGAGGTACGGTCAAACCGGAGATTACATTTTTCGGTGAGGCGCTTCCAATCCGAGCTGTAGAAGAAGCGGTACAGCTCTCCGAGCAGGCGGACCTCATGCTCGTCTTAGGCTCTTCTCTGACCGTCCAGCCGGCAGCATCCTTTCCTGTATACACTCTGAGAAGCGGCGGGAAGCTCGTGATCGTCAATAACATGGAAACCCCCCTCGATGACCAGGCAGAGATCCTTTTCTCTGATTTAAAAGAAGTGTTTACCTATATTCGCGACCATTTACCTTGAGGAGGAATGAGCAATATCACATACAATTCGTATTCTTCTTGAAGGAGAATCTTGGGTCTCTACCAGTACTCATGTAGAACGGCACTGATCACAAACCCCGAAAAACTCGATCCGGTGTTTGTGTGCATTATACGGAGTTTCACTATTGACCCGTTGGTTGAGTGACGTATCGATCGGCAATTCGAGATCGATAATAGCTCCGCACCGTTCACAGATAAAATGGTAATGCGGTCCTGTATTTGCATCGAAGCGGTCGAACGTACTGCCGAAATCGATCTTCCCTACCAAGCCCTGCTCGATGAGTATGTTCAGATTTCTGTAAACCGTCCCCATACTCAGGTTCGGGAACTCCTCTTTGAGCTGCTCATATACCCAATCCGCGGTTGGATGGGTTTCCGTACTTTGCAGGATTTCGAGGATTCGTTCCCGTTGCCTGCTGCGTTTATATTTGGCTTTTTTCTCGGTTTTTTTCATTTCTTAACAATAATCGGAATAATTCTCAATATTTATTATTTAATCTATTTTGTCAAGCTATCTTCGCACATATTATAAAAATCGTCTTGAAGTTTTATTTGTCTAACATTATACTATAAATAGAACTTATATAGCAAGTGAGGAGGCCTGCGTATGAAAATCGAAGCTGATGTAAGCCTTTATCCTTTAGGAGAAGAGAAAGTTATTCATCCGGTTCATGATTTCTGGGATGGGCTCGAAAAACACGGCTGTACTATAGAACATTGTCAAGCAAGTACACTCGTCGCTGGAGAATCAAACCAGGTATTCGAGGCAGTTCGTCTTGGATACGAAGAAGCTGTCCAAAAAAGCGGCTGTGTCCTTATTATGAAAATCAGTAATGCCTGCCCATTGTAGAACCGAATGAATAGAGAGACGATTCTTCACGGGAAATCCATATCACCCGGTATCGGTATCGGTTTTGCATGGTGCGAGGAATTAATCCGGGAGGTCCCCCGTTATTACATCCCCAATTCAAAAACAAAAGAAGAACTCCAGAGATTTCATCATGCTCTTCGCGATGTAAAAACAAATCTTCACAATCACATAACATCTGCACATGGAGATTTGGATGATGACCTCGATCAGGTGTTGAAAGCTCATGAAATGATGCTGCACGATCAGGAAATACTGCAAAAAATTGAAAATCGAATAACTGGTGAGCTGAAAAATGCTGAGTGGGCGGTTGATGATGAACTCGAGAATACGATCGCCCGTTTTGAAAAAATGAGAGATCCGTACCTGCAGGCACGGGCTGAAGACATGCGTGATTTAGGGTCAAATATTCTCAAATCGCTGTCGAACAAACAGTTTGGTAAATCGTTTGACCGCAGCGGTGAAATGACTCAGACAATGATTACGCGCAACCTGTTCCCGTCGCTGGCAATGAAAGCACACCAAAACAAAGCAGCTGGTTTTGCAACAGAAAGTCCGGCCCTCTTTTCTCACGCCGCAATTCTCCTCAAAGGGTTTGGTATTCCGGCTGTCGGAAATGTCGAGAACCTCCTTGATGCAATCGAAGAAGGTGAAGAAGTCATTATTGACGGTATAAACGGTCTTGTCATTGTACGGCCCGAAGTAACAACGAGAGAGAAATATCTCCGGCTAGGCAGGGAATCAGAAACACGAAAAGAGGCAACGATATACAATCCGGTACCCACGTATACGAGTGATGGAGTCCCGATTAAGCTGATGGCCAATATCGAACATCCTAATCAGATATCTCACTTTCTTCATTATCAACTCGAGGGAATTGGCCTTTTCAGAACTGAGTTTCTGGCCCTCGAATACGGGTATGTGCCGAATGAAGATGATCAATACTCAACCTACCGAAGCTTGATTAAAAGCGCTCAGGGCGGATTCGTTGTTATTCGCACCTTCGACATCGGAGCGGATAAGAACAGTTCCGGAATAAATCGGTGTACCGGAATGAATCCCGCACTCGGCGTACGGGGGATCCGAAGACATATTCATCGTGACCCGGAAGAACTCAGGGTCCAGCTGCGCGCAATTCTGAAGGCCTCTCTTGATGCACAGACTGCCGTCCTGTTTCCCATGATTACCGATGTAAATGATGTAATGCGGGCGAAAGAGCAATTCTTTTCAGTTCAACAAGATTTGGAACAAGAAGGTATCCCATTCGGGGAGAATGTAAAAATCGGTGCGATGATCGAAGTTCCTTCTGCTGCTATTCTCACCTCCGAGATTCTTGGTGAAGTAGATTTTATCAGTATCGGCACCAATGATTTACTCCAGTATTTTACCGGTGCGGACAGGGACAATCCGGATGTACTCTCATACTACGACCCTAGCGGAACAGCTTTCGCCTGGTTGTTGGAGTACATTATAAAAAGAGCAGAAGAATTAGGACGGAAAGAAGATGTTACCGTATGCGGGGAGATGGCCGGTAATACCGACCTGGTTTCCAAACTTATCCGGCTGGGGTATCGTTCGTTGAGTATCTCTCCGGTTACCGCGGAAAAGATTCGGGCCTCTATTTCAGAAATATCGATTAAACCCGAAAAGCCATAGGAATAACATGGCAGAAACGAAACCTTTTAAAAGATCCATGGACAGCAAGACCAGATTTGATAATCTCATGATAAATTGTTTTCTATGAGAAAGGATATGAAAAACGACCTCAGCTCCACACTCGAAGATTATCTCGAAGCAATATTCCGACTGGAGAATGAAAAGCGCGCAGCAAGAGTGCGTGACATTTCCAATTATTTAGGGGTTGCAAAATCCACGGTCAATGCTGCTCTCAGGAGCCTCGCTGCAAAAGGACTCATTGCATATGAACCATATCAGCTTATTATCCTCACTGAAAAGGGTAAAGAACGTGCTTTAGAAATTGTTCTCTACCACGAGGTTATCCGTCATTTCTTGAGTGATATTCTCGCTATTGACCGGGAGAGAGCAGAACATGTTGCCTGTGAGATGGAACATGCCGTGGACAGAGATGTCATAGAACGGTTTGCCTGCTTTCTGGCATTTATTGAAAGCTCGGACGGGGAAAAAGAATCCTGGATTCAAACGTTTCGCACCATTGTAACCGACAAATCTCACAGCGGTGAATCGCACCTGATTATTAAGCGATATTTGGCAAAGTTTGACTCTTCCCGGCCATTTTCTTAACTTTTAATAAGAACAACATAAAGGAGAAAACGTTATGCCTGGAAAAGACGGAACAGGACCGGATGGACAAGGACCAGTTGCGGGCGGCGGCCGCGGAAGAGGCCGGCCCGGGAGAGGAAGAATGGGCGGAAACAGACCCGGTTCGGGTCCCGGCGGGGTCTGCCTCTGCCCTGAGTGCGGAGAAACCGTTGACCACCAACGTGGTGTTCCCTGCGCCGAGGTTACCTGCCCGAAGTGCGGCGCGCGGATGATTAAAGAATAAGGAGCAAACTACGATCCGAG
>CAZKZZ010000214.1:0-4557 GCA_964557375.1 uncultured Spirochaetales bacterium
TCATCGATTTTCAGGGCTTTTTGATAATATTCAACCGCGCGGTCATACTGTTCCCAGGAGCGGTACACACCTGCGATGTTATTCAGATCAGTCGCAATTCCCGCTTTCTGTCCTATTTCTTCGTCTACGGTGAGGGCCTGTTTGAAGAAGTCGACCGCCTCCCGGTACTTCCCCCAGTCATGATAGACCGCTCCGATGTTGCTCAGGGTGGCTGCGGTTTCGGCTTTTTTCCCGAGGAGCCGGACGATCTCGAGGGCCCGGCTGTAGTGTTCTATTGCCATATCGTATTCATCGTCATCGTGATAGACAGCCCCGGCATTATTCAGAGCGGCGGCGATGTGGTCTTTACTTCCCAACTTCTCCGCTTCAGCGAGTGATTCTTCAAAATATTCAATTGCCTTTTCATACCGGCCCCATTCGTGGTACACTCCGCCCATGTTGTTGAGAATCCTGGCGATCCCTTCTCTGTTACTGTATATCCGTTCGAGCTCGAGCCCTTTCTCAAAATATGCAACTGCCTCGTCATATCGCCCCCACACCCGGTAGACCATTCCTATGTTGTTGTACAGGACCGAGGTAAGCTGAGTGTTGCGGATTCTCTCCGCCGTTTCCAAAGACCGGATGTAATATTCCGCCGCCTTTTCATAGTCTCCTAAGGCGTCATAGACCATTCCTATATTGTTGTCCAGAATAGCTTTCGTACTTTTGTCTCCCAACTCTTCTGCTATGGCCGCTGCCTCCCTATAGTACTCGAGGGCCTCCGGGTAGCGTCCCTGCGCCCGGTACACAACCCCGATATTGCTCCGCACCTGCATTTCAAGGGCCTTGTTTCCCAACCTTTCCGCTGCTGCGAGGGCCTGTTTGTAGAAATCGATTGCTTCTTCGAAGCGGCCCTGTTTCCTCAGTACCATGGCTATATTGTTTAGGTACACTGCACCGTTAGCCTCATCTCCTACTTCTTTAGCTATGGAAGACGCCTGCTTGTAATAATTGAGGGCCTCGTCGTAGCGGCTTAAATCCTGATACACCGAGCCGATGCTGTTCAGGGTGATGGCGTAGAGATCTTTTCTTCCCCCTTCTAAAAGCAGCTGACCCGATTTCTCATACAGTTCAATTGCCCGGCGGTAATCGTACCGCTGTTCCGCCTGCTGGGCCATGTCGAAGTAATCGGAAGCTGTCTGGGCGAAAAGACCGTATGCGAGAGCAAGAAAGAACAGGGACACGAATGCTTTCTTCATGGGCTCGCCTCCTTAGGTAGGCTGTATTTTACATTGTATCCCCTTTCTATTGCGTTTCCAAGGTTTTCTGTTTGAGGCAGTGAACACCCTCGATTCCACCTTCGGATGCAAAATCGAACGGTATATCCGCTTCGGCCGGATTCCGGCGCTTTATATATAATAAAACAATCCACGGAATGGAATCAGTCCTGTAATATCCTTACTGTTGATGGTTTCTTCCACCGGTCCCCCTAGAGGATGCGGCTGAGGTGTTAGAAGTTTTCCGGAAACCGCACGTTAGCCCGATAGAGAAACAGATCGCCCGGCAATGAGAAGATTAAATACTCTATCCAATTATATCTGCAGAGTAAGCGTAACTGTTTTCATATAATTCTTCGGGATCAAGATCTGCCCCATTCAACCATTCAATTGTATCAAAACTAACATGGACCGAATTAAACAAAGATTTATCCTTTAGTTCAGTAAAAACACCATAGTCCAAATATGGTGAAACATCAAAAATTCGAATTTCATTGCCTTCGAATGTTAATTTAAGTTTGTATTTTTCCAACGGCTCAACATCAATTACTGCTTTGTACATATTTTCTCATCTTAGTGGATCAATTTTGAATGGATTTTCACCATTTTGGGCAAGATCCCAATCCGCCATCAGCTCTTCATGATGGAGTTCAGCCCATGCCTCGATTAGCTTTATTTGTTTTTTTGGAAGATTTCCTTCTATATAAGTGGAAGTGTGAATATCGAAAATGCCTTTATAGCCCTGATAATAAGCGTGAAAATGGGGCGGGTTGTGCTCCGATTTGCCAAGATACATACGAATGATGATCCCAAAGAACATTGATATTGTCGGCATAGAGTTTATTTTATGCAAACTCCGTCGAAATGTCTATCCTCATACCGGTGGTGACTGTAAAGACCTACGATCCACTGAAAATACCCCGCAGTTTTATCGTGTTGGGAGATCTGCTTGACAGAAAAGATGAAGCCGCCGAGTTTCTCCCCCGGTACAATACCAAAAAGAAGCAGCTCGCGGACCGAACCAAGGAACTTACAGAGGATTAGAAAGCAAAAATGTTCTACAGGTACGCTGATACTTTTTTTAAACCCCTTGACATAAATAAGTAAGTACGTATAAAATTAGATTACTCTAACAATATTCGAGGAAGAAAAAATGGATAAACAGGACCCGAACAAAGATGCCAATTCAAATACCGGGAATGAGCCTTTAAGTGAAACGCTGCAGAACTATATCGAGGCGATCTACGAGATTATTCTCGAGAAAAACGGCGTACGGGTAAAGGACATCGCACGCCGGCTGGGGGTAAAAAACTCCTCCGTCGTTTCTGCCCTCCGGGCCCTTACGAAAAGCGGGCACATCAACTACGAGCCGTACGGAATCATCAGCCTGACACAGAAGGGAAGCGAAGTGGCCGTACAGCTTCGGGAAAAACACCGGGTCCTCAGACATTTTTTCGAGCGAGTATTAGGCTTGAACCGGGAAACCGCGGATGAAGACGCCTGCAGGATCGAACACACCATCTCGGAAGAAACTTTTCTCCGGTTTACCCAGTTTATCAAATACATTTATGTGACCTACAAAACAGACCCGGAATGGCTAGACGGGTTTAAGGAGTTTTATGCCCACGATGCGCTCTCCACCGGCTGTGAAGAGTGCATAGACGACTATTTTGAGGAGGTGGGGGGCTTGAGCGCAGGGTGAGCATTGTGAAGGGCCGGCAGGCGGGGCTTCAGGGGATTTTTTTTAACCGGAAAGTTAGGTATAGCTAATATAAATCGGCTATGCTTACTCTCCGGCATTACAGTATCGCCGCGGAACAGCCGCGGTGCAGCTGCAGCATAACAATATATACAGGAGGATATGATGGACATACAGGTTCGTGATATGAAACCGGGTTCCAGGGCAGAAATTGTCGGGTACGAGAAGGGCTCGAAACCGTACCGGGACCGGCTTATGAGTATGGGGCTTACCAAGGGAACGCAGTTTTCTCTCAGGAAAATCGCTCCTCTTGGAGACCCGGTGGAAATTGAAGTGAGGGGGTTCAAACTGAGCCTCAGGAAAAAAGAAGCGGATGCACTGAAGATAAGGGGGATAGAATGACTGTGAAAACGAAACCAAAAGAGGGAGTGCGTACCCGCACAATCGCGGTGGTCGGCAATCCCAATTCGGGGAAAACCACCCTGTTCAACGGGCTTACCGGAAGCAATCAGCGGATCGGAAACTGGCCCGGAGTGACGATTGAGAAAAAGGTTGGAAACCTCCGGTCGGGAGAAAGGGCATACGAAGTAGTGGACCTGCCGGGAATCTACTCTCTCTCGGCGGTTTCCGAGGATGAGCGTATAGCAAGGGACTATATCCTAAGCGGTGACGCCGACCTCGTGGTGAACATCGTTGATGCTGCCAATCTCGAACGGAACCTCTTTTTAACGACAAATCTCATCGAGATGAGGGTGCCGGTCCTGGTGGTGCTCAACATGATGGACATGGTAGAGCAGAACGGCCTCGAGATCGATGTCGATGAGCTTTCCAAGGAGCTCGGGGTGCCGGTCATCGGCATCAGCGCGGTGGACGGCAAGGATATTCGGCGTGTCGTCGAGACGGTAGACTCGCAGGTTTCGAAGAAACCGGTCTCCCTCACCCAAATCGAGTATCCGAACGAGCTCGAAGAGGCGATAACCGTGTGGGCTTCTGCGGCGGTGCCTGTTGCGGAGGAACTCGGAACCGACGGCCGCTGGGTCTGCGTAAAACTCTTAGAGCAGGACGAGTGGGTCACAGAGAAAATCGTACGCCTCGGCGTTCTCTCCGCCGAAGAAATCGAGTCCGCCCTCGATAAAATCGAGAAGGTTCTGTCGGAGCCGTCGGATGTGGTGGTTGCCCAATACCGCTACGGATTTATCCACGGTCTGATGAAGAGAGTGGTAACGGAAAAAACGAAAAGGGTCAGCGCCACAGAACGGATCGACCGGCTGGTGATGAGCAAGGTTTTAGGGATTCCGATTTTTCTTGCGGTTATGTACCTCATGTTTTGGGTCGTGATAAACGTTGGCGGCGCGTTTATCGATTTCTTCGATATTCTCTTCGGTGCGGTGTTTGTCGACGGATTCGGTGCGCTCTTAGGAGGTATCGGGGCTCCCGAATGGCTTGTAACCATAGTAGCCGGCGGTGTGGGGGCGGGTATTCAGACGGTGGCAACCTTTATCCCGATTATCTTTATGATGTTTTTCATGCTCTCTCTGCTGGAAGATTCGGGATACATGGCCCGGGCAGCATTCGTGATGGACCGGTTCATGCGGCTCCTCG
>CAZKZZ010000215.1:0-1371 GCA_964557375.1 uncultured Spirochaetales bacterium
TTCAACCGTTTGGACGTATGTCGAAGATACAAAGAAAATAAGCAAGCAGCTTATTGAAGAAGGAATACTTAAAACCGTAGACATGGTCTATGACGGTTTGATGAGAAATCAGTCTTTAATAGACAAAAATTTCTGGCAGCAGACACGAACACCATCCGCTGTTTCTGTCGTCTCTAAACCGGAAGAGGTGGCACTAAAAATGCTGCTGGCCGTTGAAACGACAAATACGGGATACGGATGGTCTGTCGCCACTTCCGCAGACGGGCAATTTTATGTGGTAAGCCGTCCCGTCAACAAGATAAGCAGTGCGAAAGCAGACGTTCATGTTGGAACCGCCTGGATCTTTGAAGGGAACAATCCGAACTCGAGTGCCACCTTCATGGACACCTATGCAACCGATCTCCTGTTCGGAGCAGCAACAGCGATATCCGCAGACGGCAGCCTGGTAGTAATCGGTGCTCCCGGCACATCACCAGGGCACCAAGGTTATCTCTATGCCTATCACAAATCGGCATCAGGCTGGAAGAGTGAAGAGCTGTATCCTACTCTGTTCGGCTACCCCGGTGATCCGGACTGGAAATGGGGAATGGATATTGCTATATCCGGCCAAAACGGTACGACCATACTCGTCGGTGCACCCGGTGAAAACGGATACGGAAGAGCGCGATACTTTATACAGCCCCTTGAAGGGTGGTCGAAGCTGACCAACGAAAACCTTCAGATTGGATATCTAGGTATCGGAGATGCAAAATCAGGCGATGAGTTCGGCCGCAGCGTTGCAATCTCCAGGGACGATTTCAGAATCGCTGTAGGAGCACCGGGACGCGAAGGAAACAGGGGCGGGGTTTTTGTATTCGAGAAACCAAAAGGCGGGTGGCTCAACACACAAACCCTCTTTCCTCTTGTTCTGCCCGATTCGAAAACCGGTGACAGGGTCGGCCAGAGTGTCGCTCTTTCGAACAACGGAAAAATCATTGCTGTAGGTGCACCGGGAGCGGACGGAGGCTTAGGAAGAGTAACCGTTATTATGAACCTCGATACCGCTAAAGGAGTTTATGACTATGTCACTCTGGAGAATATACCGGAATGCAGTAATTTTGGGATATCAGTCGATATATCGGAGGATGGAAAAACGATCGCCGCAGGTGCCCTGGGCAATCCTCACAACGGTGTGATACAGGTTTACAGGAGCGAGTCCGGACGTTGGGATGATGTTAAAGTTATTAATACACTCAACGGCCGGCTGGATGTAGCATCTGAAAAAGAATGCATGCTCGGATTCAGCCTCGATCTCACCGATGACGGTAAGTTACTGCTGGCCGGAGCCCCTAACTTTGACAACGGAACGGGGACTTTCAGCTGGTACGAGGT
>CAZKZZ010000215.1:1471-4391 GCA_964557375.1 uncultured Spirochaetales bacterium
ATTTTATACAGTTTATCTTTCTGGATACCGGTTCGATTTACCGCGTCAGGAACACTATATGCACAGTTTCTCAAAACCTGCTTGACGATATCCCGTTCGATTGTTTTGAGATCGAACCTCCGGTTCTCCAGCTCTTTGGCAAGAAAAGCTACAGCACTCTTATAAACATCAGGAGGGACGGCATCCACATGGAGAAACCGGAAAGAGTCTTCGGTGATCCAGGATAATTCGGGATCCAGCATGATCACTGCCCGCTTGAGGGCGTTTTCAAGTTCCCGAATGTTACCTGGCCAGCCATATCTTTCCATCAGTTCCAGGGCATCCTGAGCTACCTGTATCGACTTTCTGCCGATCTCTTCGGTATAACGCCGAAGGAAAAACTCGATAAAGTTTTTAATGTCTTCTCTACGTTCCCGCAGCGGGGGGAGGTCAATCTGAAGCGTACTAACCCGAAAGTAGAGATCCCGTCTGAAAACCTCTTCATTGATCAGCTCTTTGATCCCGCGGTTCGTTGCGGCAATAAGTCGGAAATCAATATCAATGGGATTAGAATCTCCGATCCGTTCCACCTGTTTTTCCTGGATTACCTGCAGCAGTCTTGTCTGCAAATCAGTTCGTAATTCTGTTATTTCATCAAGAAACAGAGTCCCTCTATGAGCATGTTCAATTTTTCCCGGTTTGTCCCGGTACGCGCCTGAGAAAGAGCCCTTTTTGAATCCGAATAATTCACTTTCAATCAGCGTTTCGGGAATGGCTCCGCAGTTGATCTTGATAAAAGGCCCCGCTTTCCTCCTGCTTCTCCTGTGGATCTCTCTGGCTAGGACCTCTTTCCCGGTACCGGTTTCTCCTGTGATCAGGATATTTTCATCAGATGCACTGATGTAATCTAGATTCTTAAAGATGTGGGCCAAGGATGTATCGAGACCGATGATAGAGGGTTTCTGTACCTCGTGATGCTCTAGGATTTCTCTCCGCTTGTGCTCTTCCGCCCTTTTGGTTCTGCACGTGAGTACCGCCTCTGCCAACACCTTTTTCAAATGCTCCGGTTGGACCTGTTTCTCGATAACCTGATTTACGAGCCCATCCGATACCCACTCCTCTATCTGCGGGAAATCTTCTTTTTCCATGATCACAATACCATAACTGTAAGCGCTCCTGCTCCTTCCATCCATGAAAAGTGCAATAGTTGATAATTTGAGCAGATTATAATCAACAATGAGTATATCAAAATATGACTGGGTAATACGGACACTTGCTTTCTCTGAGTCAGGCTCAATTTCGATATGACTGCCGTCTAAAATGCTATTGATACCATCGAGTATCCCGTTTTGTGGAGTTACAGCGAGAATCCGTATATCAAAGGTATGCATACAAAATTCCCCACATGAAACCGTTTTTACTAATCCAGCAGTTCTTCGACCTCATCAGCCGGTTCTTCCACATACACTTCCTGACATGCGCCGGTAAGCGGATAGTGCATCGTCTCCTTCTCTCCCCGGTCGATGAGCCGGATGTTCTTCCACTTGCCGTTTCGAAACCGGATGAACATCACTACACCAAAAATCATAACAAAGGTTATAAAAGATACCCAAGCGATGACCGGATCCACCTTTACAACCGTAATGAGGATTATCGCGATCACTGCAAACGTCCAGTGCATGGCAACGGACATCCTCATCACCCATCTCGTATCACCCGCTCCGCGGAGTGCGCCGGCAAATACAAGCTGGGCGGAATCCGCCAATGTGTAAAATGCGGCCAGCCTGATCATGACCGTTGCCAAAGAGGTAATCGCCTGGGTGTCCCCCGCGAAGCCGCTTACAAACATACCCACGAGGAATTTCGTACCGAAGATAAACAGAGCTACCATGCTCAAGGAGTACACCCATGCTACCTTCAGCGCGGTAAAGGCGGATTTGCGCGCCTCATCATAATCGCACGCTCCGATATTCTGGCCCACCAGTGCTGTCGTAGCATGTCCCATCCCCAGCATGGGAATAAAAGCGACAATGTCCCAGTTAAAGGTGATGGTCACGGCGGCCGCGACCTGGGTCCCGTAGGAGTGCATGAACTGGACAAACAGGTTGAAGGCAGTTACGCCCAAGAACATCTCGAACCCTGCGGGGATACCGAACTTCAAGAGGGTCCTGAAAATCCTCGGGCGGAACTTGAGCGCCCGGTGGGTTTCGAAATCGGCCCGGTTTTTCCCGCGCAAATAGAAGATAAGCAGGATCACAAAGATGGTCATGTTTCCGAGGATGGTACCGATGGCGGCCCCCTGAAGACCCAACGCGGGAAACCCGAGCTTTCCGAAAATGAGAATGTAATTGAGGGGGATGTTTACGAGCACACCTATCCCGTTTGCAATCATGACCACCGTCGTTCTGCCGATGCCTAAGAAAAAAGAGGCCAGTGCAAAACGGAGGACGATAAACACCGAACCGTAAATCAGAGTACGGTAGTAGAGATATCCCAATTCAACCTGCTCACCGGTCTGCCCTGTGAGCATAAAAAAGTGGCGAACCAGCGGGGAGAGGGCAAGGAGGATCGGATAACAGATCAATGCCAAGACAATCGCCTGGAACGTCGACTCGGCACATTTCTCTTTCTGCCCCGACCCGTAGTACTGCGCCACAATTGCCGCAACATAGCCCACCGTACCGATAAACAGTGAGCTTACCATGAATTGGGTAAGCCCGCCGCTCATGGAGGCCGCCAGGTACGCCTCTCCGAGTCGGGAGAGCATCAGCCTGTCTACGAAGAGCATCACCGTGTCCGATGCCTGGGAGATGACCATCGGAAACGCGATTTTGAGAAGACGGGTAAGTGTCGACTGCTGTGATTGTTCTATGCTCAAAACGACCTCTTTTTTATGATCAGTAGAGAATAGCGCTTTCAGAAATAGAAGACAAGTGGTTTT
>CAZKZZ010000216.1:0-2895 GCA_964557375.1 uncultured Spirochaetales bacterium
CCTGATCTTGTTCCGGAACGGTTTACGTCAGAAGGTACGGTCGAGGCGTTTAATCGGATACGGGGAGAGGTCGAAGCGGCAAAGGTGCTTTTACCCGGTTCCGAGATAGCCCGGGATTACATTCCAAAGCATCTTACAGACATGGGGGCTAAAATCGTCCAGGTGCCGATATACAGGAATCTGAGGCCCAGCTATACACGGGAACAGGCAGAGGCAATCGTTCCCGTCGGGCCGAGGGGCCGTTTACCCCAACCTTCTCAACTGCGGCCGGATTTAGTAACGTTTACCAGCTCATCCACAGTAGAAAACCTGGCAGGTATTCTCGAAGAGCATGGATTACAGGATCGAATCAAAGAAATACGCGGTGCTTCAATCGGACCGATTACAACGGAAACTGCTCGGAGGCTCGGTGTTCCAATTCTGCTCGAAGCGGAGACACACACCATTCCCGGTTTGGTCAAAGCAATAAAAACATATTATCGAGGTAATAAATGATAGGAATATCTAAATTATACTGCGGTGCGGTAGAACCTTCGGACCCGCTCCGCTACGGAAGGAAATCCGGAAAACTTCCTTCTCATCTTCTTCAATTTTCGGAGGACAAAAAACCGGTCGTGGTGTGGAATGTCGGACGGCGGTGCAATTTACGCTGTGTCCACTGTTATTCTCACTCGCAGGACAAGCAGTACGAAGGTGAGCTTACTACCGTCCAGGCCAAAGAAGTGATTGCCGATCTTGCCGCATTTGGCTCTCCGGTCCTTCTCTTCTCGGGCGGAGAGCCGCTCATGCGGCCGGATATTCTCGAGCTCATCGGATTTGCCAGGGCTAAGGGAATGAGGGCTGTCCTCTCAACGAACGGCACACTGATCACCGCGGAGATGGCGAAAAAGCTCAAAGATTTTGATCTTTCCTATGTCGGTATCAGCCTGGACGGATTAAAAGAGACCCATGACAGATTCAGAGGGGTAGAAAATGCATTCGATATGGCCATCAGCGGGCTGAGAAATTGTCAGAACGCGGGAATCAAAGTCGGCCTCAGGTTTACCATCAACAAGCGAAACGCGCAGGACATTCCCGGAATATTCGATCTCATACGCGAAGAACATATTCCCCGGGTCTGCTTCTATCATCTGGTATACGTGGGGCGCGGGAGCAAGCTGGTCAGAGAAGACCTCTCTCATGAGGAAACACGGGCAACAGTTGATACCATTATTGATCTTACGAAATCGCTGTTCGATGAGGATAGACCGACGGAAGTACTTACCGTGGACAACCACGCCGACGGCGTTTACCTCTATCAGCGTCTGTTACGGGAGGACCCGGCCCGTGCAGAACGGGTAATGGAGCTTCTCGAGATGAATGGAGGCAATTCTTCCGGTAACGGGATCGGATGCATAAGCTGGGACGGCTCCGTCCATGCGGACCAGTTCTGGCGTCATTATTCTTTCGGCAATGTACTTGAACGCCCCTTCAGCGAAATCTGGACGGACCGGTCAAACGAACTGATGACGAAACTCAAAGAAAAGAAGAAGTATGTAAAGGGGCGATGCGCCCTCTGCAGATATCTGGATGTGTGCGGTGGTAACTTCAGAGTGCGTGCTGAAGCCGTTACCGGTGATATCTGGGAAGCCGACCCGGCATGCTATTTGTCTGATGAAGAAATTGGAATCGGAGGTTGATGATGGAATTCCCCCAGACGAGAATGAGACGCTTGAGAAAAACGGAACAACACCGGCGGCTGGTCCGGGAAACAAAACTCTCGGTAGATGATTTTATCATGCCCCTGTTCGTGCGTCCCGGCAGGGGGGTAGCACAAGAGATCCCCTCAATGCCGGGAAACTATCACTTTTCGGTCGACACGCTTGTTGAGGAGTGTAAAAAGATCCGGGATCTCGGAATTCCCGGAGTAATTCTATTCGGTATCCCTGAACACAAGGATGATACCGGAAGTGAATCCTTCTCGGAACAGGGTGTTGTCCAGCAGGCAATCCGGGCTATCAAAAAGGAAGTATCTGATCTTCTTATCATCACCGACGTCTGTTTTTGTGAATACACAAGCCACGGCCACTGCGGTGTTATCCGAAATGGAGATGTAGACAATGATGCCACGCTCGAACTGCTTGCCCGCCAGGCGGTCTCCCACGCTGCGGCCGGTGCGGACATGGTTGCTCCATCCGACATGATGGACGGAAGGGTGGGCGCTATACGGACCGCACTCGATGCAGATGGATTTTCCAATATTCCGATTATGGCCTATGCTGCTAAATATTCATCCGCTTTTTACGGACCGTTTCGCGATGCCGCGGAATCCGCACCCCAATTCGGAGACAGGCGCAGTTATCAGATGGACCCGCCTAATGCCCGAGAAGCAATACGGGAGGTCGAGCTCGATATATTGGAAGGGGCAGACATTGTTATGGTAAAACCCGCACTTGCCTATCTCGACATCATCTACCGGGTCCGGTCAGAGTTTATGGTCCCGGTGGCAGCTTACAATGTGAGCGGAGAGTTCTCCTGCATAAAAGCCGCCTCACAGAAAGGGTGGATCGATGAGCAGAAAGTAATGATGGAACTTCTTACATCGATCAAACGGGCCGGGGCGGAAATCATCCTCACCTACTTTGCGAAGGATGCGGCAAAGGTTCTCAACGAGAGGGACCTCAATAGGCCTTCAATGGACCCTTCCACGGGGACGGAGGAACAAACAAAGGAACAAACAAATGAAAAATGAGATCGCGCTTCCCCGGTTAATCGCCTGGGAGGTGACGAAAACCTGCAGCCTCAACTGCAGGCACTGCCGTGCTCACGCAGCGGATAGGTCGTTCGAGAATGAGTTTACTACTGAAGAGTGCTGCAAAGTTCTGGACAATGTCGCTTCATTTTCTTCTCCGATTA
>CAZKZZ010000216.1:2995-4316 GCA_964557375.1 uncultured Spirochaetales bacterium
ACTGAAGAGTGCTGCAAAGTTCTGGACAATGTCGCTTCATTTTCTTCTCCGATTATCATCCTTACCGGCGGCGAGCCGATGGCCCGGGAAGATATATTCGAAATTGCCCGGTATGGAACAGACTTAGGGCTCAAGATGGTGATGGCCCCCTGCGGACTGCTGATGGACCGGGATAATACCCGTAAAATGATTGATTCGGGAATCAAAAGAATCAGTTTGAGCCTCGATGGCGCGGACAGGGAAACCCACGATTCGTTTCGGGGGGTAGAGGGTGCCTTCGATGCGGTTATCAGAGCGGCCGGATTGGCGAGAGAGGCCGGGCTTGAGTTTCAAATCAATACTACCGTTACCAAACTCAACTACAAGCAGCTCGATAGAATCGTTGAATTGACCATGGAGCTGGGAGCGGTAAGCTATCACCCGTTTCTTCTCGTTCCCACCGGGAGGGGCGAAGACCTGGCCGATTATGAAATCGACCCTGAAGAGTACGAGGCTGTACTCAACTGGTTCTATGAAAAAAGCCTCGAGGTGCCGATCCAGCTCAAGCCCACCTGCGCTCCGCACTATTACCGCATTTTCCGACAGCGCGAAAAGCAGGCAGGAAGATCGGTATCGGTGCAGACCCACGGTATGGCGGCAATGTCCAAAGGATGTCTCGGCGGACAGGGATTTGCCTTCATTTCCAACACCGGGAAGGTGCAGATCTGTGGTTTTCTCGATATCGAAGCCGGGGATGTGCGGGCGACCGGATATGATTTCAAATCGATTTGGGAGACCTCACCCCTGTTTCTCGAGATGAGGAATCTCAACGGCTATAATGGAAAATGCGGTGTTTGTGAATATAGAAGCTTCTGCGGTGGGTGTCGGGCCCGGGCATATGCAGCTACAGGTGATTATTTAGCACCGGAACCGTACTGCGTGTATGAGCCGGTAGCGAAGGTAAGGAATCGAGAGTGATTATTCCGGACCCAACGGATCTCGAATTACTCACCCGTATCCAGGATGACTTTCCTCTCGTCCTCCGTCCCTATGCGGAGATCGGCCGGAAAAGCGGCCTTTCGGACACGGCAGTCTTAGAGAAGCTCGATGGTTTTCTCGAGGACGGCAGGCTTCGGGGGATCTATGCCATCATCCGCGGAGAAAAGCTCGGGTACAAAAGTACTCTTGTTGCCGCACAAGTACCTGAACAGCTGGTCGAGGAGATTGCAGCACATGTAAGCGCGCACCCTGGGGTGAGTCATAATTATCTCAGGGACTATTATTATAATCTCTGGTTTACGCTTGCACTACCGGAAGAAAAGGAATTTTCGAATGTTATCGA
>CAZKZZ010000217.1:0-4307 GCA_964557375.1 uncultured Spirochaetales bacterium
TAGTAGTGTCAGTATAACCTGCATAACGAGATCTGTATAGTAACATAATTTCATTAGTTGTTCAAAATGAAATTTTCATATTTTCCCAGATTTCCCGGTCCTTCGGCCCGCGGATAAACGGTTCGAACCCGAATTGGAGATAGATTTTTATTGCCGCGAAGCTTGTTGTCTGCGTTGTCAGGTACACTTTCGAGTGGAATTTCCGCATGATATCCAATGCCCCGCGAACGAGTGGTTTGCCCAACTTTTTCCCCTGGTATGCCGGTCTGATGCTTACCCAGTGCAGTCTGCCCCATCGGGAACCCATAAAATCGTCACTGTACCAGGCTGTCGCGGTGCCGATATACTCATCTATCGGAGAACGGAGAAATATCGAACGTTTGGAAAACTCCGGTTTCTTTTCTCCGAACTCGAGCTCTAATTGGTCCAGCGCAGCCTCGACCGTTGCAAACTCACCTGCATCGGTCGCGATTTCCGCCCACTGCCTCTCCAATCCGGGTTCGAAAAAGGTAAAGTAGTAATTAAAGGGCAGCGGAAAATCAGGCAGCACGCCTAAGTCATCCAATGTCATGATAACCGGAAATGATTTCATACTTCAGGAATGAAGGCTCTGTTTCAGTTTTTGGATCTCCTCTTCGAGTTCCTCGATTTCAGTTTCCCTTCGTACATCTATATCAGATGAAACTTGGGTAGAACAGGTAGCTTGACGCCTCGATTTGATCAATTCGTCGAGTTTTGCCATCTTTTTGTTCAATTCCTTCTGCAGTTCGGCTTTTCCCGCCATTACCTTATCCTCCTGTAATTTTCGATATTACCATTATATGATTAAAATGGTAATAGAAAATTGAGAGTTGTGCAACACGATTTGTGCAGCACGAAATATTTTTATTCCGGGGCGAACAGCTTAGTCAAGGTATCATCCCAATAGATGTTGTCCAATACCCACTGCTGCTGCGGTTTGTAGAAGAGAAACTCCCATCGCAAGGCGTGATGCTCGAACATCAGCAGATAGGTCATTTTGAGCAGAGCATCCGAGAGGTTTTCGGTTTTTAGGACTCGAAACCCGAGGATTTGGCCGAAACTGGGCTGGATTTGTTTGATCTGGTCTTCGGTGTTGTGCCGTAGGCTGCGTACCCCCTCTCTCATCGACGGTACAGAAATAGCGTAGAGAAGATCGAAACCTTCATCGTACTCTTTCTTCTGCAGATGCTGCATTACTTCTTCGCAAAACTGAATGACATCACTTTCACTTCTCAATTCTTCTCCCTGCTGTGCGAAGAGAAAAAGCGGAGCTGCCGAGAGCAGCACAACTGCAAAAATTAATATCTTTTTCATTGGGACCCCCCTTTTTCAGTGCTGCAATAAGTATAATCTATGGGAGACTGAAAAGAAAGCAGTTTTACAATCAATTGAAAAACTCTTTTCGGGTCACCGTGTCTTCTTCATGCACACCCCCTGTGAGGGCCGGGGACAGCGGGTCATGGCGGCGGAACAGCTCGTATGCTTTTTTGTGGTTTGTGTTGGCATAGCAGTAGAGGCAGCCGTGGGTGCAGGTAGTATACGCCCCGATGTCGATACTCCGGGTACAGCGGCACTCCTTTCGCTGGGAAGGGTCTTTTTTATACGGTATCGTTTTACCGGTTATCCGGGAGATGAGCTTACTGTCGATGCATTCGGAAGGTTCGATGCCGAGCCCGGAATAATCTTCCGCGGCAGCACAGGTCCGCAATTCAATCGAGTAGTTGTCAGCTATCTCTTTCAGGTTTTTAAGCATTCCGCGCATACGGTCGGCCTCCGGAAGTTGTATAGACAGCTCTTCGCAGTTTTTTAACACCGTTTTGTATGGAGCGAAGAAACTGACAATGCAGCGAGCGGTATGACCGGATAATATTCCGCACATCTCGGCGAACCGCCTCAAGTGATAATTTTCATCCATATCCGGGGTAAAAATGATAGGATCGTAGCGCCAGATGACTCGCTCCTTTCCGAGTGTCTCCGATAGATTCCGGAACCTGGTGAGCAGTTCCGGTACGGGGGGAAGATTGGGTTCGATATCCTCACCATAAGGAGTTATCGTAAAAAGAAAGTAGTAGGGGATGCTGAACGAATCGAGCAGGTGTTTTCGGGAGATGAGGGGGGCAGGGTCTTTGGTCCAAAACACGATGCAGTCGATGTTCTCGGGCGGTATGATAAGGCGGGTCACCTGCCTCGGGTTGAACGGATTTCTGATGTACACTTCTCCTGCATCGAGCCGGTTTAAAAACCATTCTGAGTACAATGCGGGGATGTCCGTTCTTCTGCTTACACTGAGGATCATCTCGAGGTTTCTCGGGCGTAGACCTCCTCGAATTTGACCTTTAAATCCCGCATCAATGTCCTGTCCATAAATTGATAGATATCGGGAATGTCGAGTACTAGAATCTTTTTCTCTTTAGCGATGCGGGGGAACTCTTTTCTAATCGCCTTTTGGTGGTGCTGTTCCATCACAACGATTATATCCGCCCAGGAGAGATTCTGTTCGTCAATTCTCCTTTCTGCAAACCACGCCGTACCGGCAGAAGCCACCTCGAACCGCGGATCGTTTTTGTATATCTCTTCGGCGGTACGGCTTCTCATTTGATTGGCAGTACATATAAACAGTAATTTCTGGTTCATGAATAAGCCCCTACTATTTCATTATATCGAAAACAATCGATGAGATGATCGTTTACTAGACCTGTAGCCTGCAGGTGCGAGTAGATGATGACCGGGCCTAAAAAAGTAAAACCCCGCTGTTTGAGGTCTTTGCTGATCTGTTCGGCCAACGGGGTGGCAGCGGGAACTTCTTCGAGTGTCTTCCATCGGTTAACTACCGGGCTTCCGTCTACGAACCTCCACAAATATGTGCTAAAGCTACCGAACTCTTCCTGTACCGCGAGAAAGTTTTGGGCGTTCCGAATCGAAGCATCTATTTTTCTGCCGTTTCTTACAATACCCTTATCAGTTATAAGCCGCTGCCTTTCAGTTGCACTGTACCGGGCCACTTTTTCCGGGTCAAAATTGTCGTATGCAGCTCTGTAGTTTTCTCTTTTTTTGAGGATTGTCAGCCAGCTCAAGCCTGCCTGGGCGGACTCGAGAACGAGGAACTCGAACTGCTTCCTGTCGTCAAAAGCCGGGACCCCCCATTCCGTATCATGATAGCGGATATAGATTTCGTTTCCTTCGCACCAGGGACATCTAAACTTCACGCTGTTTTCCTAATTGGGATTTTCGGTAATAAACCAGTCGATGATTTTGGGAAAAAACCGAAAAATCTTCTGATTCTCTTTTTTCTGCCTGTAAAGCTCGATAAAGAAATCATTGAACTCATTGAACCGGAGAAACCCTCTATTCTCCATGGACACAATAACATGTTTTTCTATCTGTTTGTAAATCTCGGGCGGATAGACATCGTACGCATACAGGCTGAACAGCCCCCAGGTAACATATTCATTGAATGTCAGCTGAGGAGTCCGGTATCCGTTCTGCGTGTTCCAGTAATCAAGGGGGGTAAGGGCCCGGTCGATCGAGTTTTTATACCGGCCTGATATCCGGTTTACATAGTTGTGGTCGATCTCTGTAAATACGAGACGGGAGAGAAGCGCCTCCTCCATTTCTCGAGAGATTCGTCCCTCCGAGACCAGGGTGTTGTAGAAATCCGGACCGGAGACGAACATGATGCATTCCCGAAATCCGCTGTCTTCGTAGCGGACCGTATTGTGGCTTGATCCGATAAGCGGAGAGAAGACGATAACATAATGGTCATAGGTGAGGGGGAACTCATCCTCGAGCCAGTTCCACATCTTCCTGACCGGAAGTCTGCTTTGGTAGAGCTCTCTTTGTTCCTCGTAATACTCCCGATGACTGGCAAAAAAATGGCGAAAACCGGAGACAGAAGCAAAGTTTTCGATCAAATCGAGATTTTCCCGAAACAGAGCATTCCCCGGAATTGATCGGCGCATGGTACACCTTGCCAGTTCTCCATGGTGAAATGAGTAGAGATACGACTGGTTTCTGAAACTGTAGTAGTTCCCTATATTCTCATCTGAGAGTTCCAGTTTTTCTATAAGAGGATGATCACTGAACTCGGAAAAATGGTCCATAACTTCCCGATAGTAAGCACCTTCCTTGTTCACCCTGAACTTATGCTCTCTACCATAATCAGAAACGGCAATAATGATGTTTGCCAGTTCGAACACCTCCGGTAATTCGAAGGAGACCGTGTCTCTGTTGTCCCGAATGTATTCAGCCGGAAAAGATGCCTGTCCTGTGGCACAGGAGCTCAACAA
>CAZKZZ010000218.1:0-4275 GCA_964557375.1 uncultured Spirochaetales bacterium
TCATCGCCGGGCTGCAATTTTAATCCTGACATTTTTTTCAGGTACGTCATTGATGATAATCGTATTACTTACTACCATTACAGTTCTATGAACATTGTTATTACCAATGATGATGGTATTGAAAGTCCGGGACTAATAGTTTTAAAAGAGACTCTGGAAAAAGAACACGATGTGTGGGTCATTGCCCCCGACGGGAACAGGAGCGGAGTTTCACATTCCCTTACTCTGCGGCAGCCGATAAAAGTGGTAGAACTCACAGAGAGATCGTACATGTGCGACGGGACACCGGTTGACTGTATTATGATCGTACACCACAAATGCATACCGGTCGTCCCCGACATTATTATTTCGGGGATCAACATCGGGCCGAACCTCGGCTCCGATATCATTTTTTCCGGGACCATAGCGGCCGCGAGGCAGGCTTCGATGTTCGGCTGCCCTTCTCTCGCCGTGAGTGTGAACACCTTCGACGAACCGTACCATCTTAAAAAACCTTCTCTTTTTGTCCGTAATAATCTCGATGTATTTATAGAAAAATGGAACAGCTCTCATTTTCTCAATATCAATTTTCCCAATGTCGAACAGCTTGGAGAGAACATCGAGCTAACCTATCCGGTAAAACTCCCCTATTCTACGGAAATTACAAATTTCAGAGCACCGGACGGGGCAGTGTACAATTTTTATAACGGGTCGATAAAAGGCCGTCCCAGAGATGACGGGTCCGACTGGAGTGCGGTAACCAGAGGGAGCATCTCTATTTGCCCGATCAACACGTATCAGACCAGATACAGCGAGACGGAGTTGTATTCGCCGGAGATGTTTTCTGCTGATTTTACTTACTGATTATAGCTTCTGATTTCGGCTTGTACCGGCATCGGAAGGAGACCTTATCTGAAGTTCCCGGGAAAGGTTATCCCGTGCCCGGCCCTCATACCTGGAAAAAAAATAGCCCGTTTTATAAATACGGTCCTTCGCGAGAAACTGACGAAGAAATGTAACACGCCCCTTATTGAACTGCTTTTCACTATACTGTGCAAACTCCTTTCTCACAGCTTCAATATAATCTTTGTACTCACTGGGAGGAGCTCCGAGGATCGACAGATCAATGTCCCGGATATACGCAGAATCCGGATCGTCAGTATCGCCGGAACCCGCAGTCTCCCGTCCGGATTCCCGGCCGTCATGTTTTGTGGCAAGAATCAGCTCTTTTACCCGCTCGGTAATGTTTTGCGGGAGCGTCAGCTTATTCAATAGATAAGACGCGAACTCAGCACTCCTCTCCTCATTGTCCGCCGAATTCGTATCGTAGATAAGATCATGCAGCCAGAGAGCGAGTTCGAGTGAAAGGGGGTCTTTCGTATCGCTGCTCACTTTATCAAATAAGTTCAGACAGCGGTCAATGTGAGACAAAGTGTGGTAGTGACGATGATTCTCAGAGTAATGTTGACAGACCTCCTGAAAAGCACCGATGACAAGATCTTGTGACGACTGTGCTGCGAGCAGGGAAATAGTGCGCTTCCAGCGCTCTTTGAGCTTTTTTTGTATTGCGTTATTCACCGTCAGCTGATACTAATAGGATATAAAGCTGTATAAAGCCTAACAAAAAGGTATTGAAAGTAAAAGGGGAGGAGTCATTCATACCTTCAGTTTTATCATAAAAAAAGCGGCCCGGCTCATTGCGACCATTTTCATCGTCTCGACCATAATTTTCTTTATCCTGAGAGTCATTCCCGGTGATCCGGCCTTAGTAATTGCGGGAATAGATGCCAGTGAGCAGGACATTCAGGCCATAAGGGAGAAGCTGGGGACCGATGTCCCGGTTATCAAGCAGTATTTCTCCTGGATTCTGCAGGTCGTACAGCTCGACTTCGGAGAATCCTTTATTTCCGGCGAACCGGTTACGGAACTCATTATGCAGCGGTTTCCCCTTACCCTTACCCTGGCTGTTTTCGGGATCATTATAGCTCTGCTTCTGGCAATACCGCTGGGCATACTTTCGGCCGTAAAACGATGGTCCGTGTGGGATTACGGCGGCATGCTCTACTCTCAGGCGGGAATGGCAGTCCCGAGCTTCTGGCTGGGCATCCTCCTTCTCCTTATATTTGCGATAAAAATCCCTATTTTTCCGCTGTTCGGTGCTGAAAGCTTGTGGCATCTGGTTCTCCCCGCCCTCTCACTGGGGGTTGCACGGGGTGCTACGCTTTTACGTCTTACGCGAGCTTCGATGATAGAGGAACTCAGTAAAGAGTATGTCATCACCGCCCGGGCAAAAGGACTCACTCCGTTTCTTATCAAGTACAAACATGCTCTCAAGAATGCACTGCTACCGGTCATTACCGTGGCGGGAATTCAGTTCGGATATATGCTCGGCGGGGCAATCATTATAGAACAGGTGTTCTCCCTTCCCGGAATGGGGCGGGTCCTGCTGTTTGCTGTCTACCAGCGGGATTTTCCCCTCATTCAGGGCGGAGTTATTTTTATAGCTGTCATTTTTTCACTTATCAATTTTATTGTAGATATACTGTACAGCTTGCTCAATCCCAAGATACGGGTAGGGTGATGTAATGCAGGGGAATAGAATGAAAGAGTTGGTTCGTATTGAAAATCTGCACGTCTCTTTCAATGTAGGCACAACACCTCTGCTTGCGGTGCGGGGTTTAGACCTCTCTGTCTCGACGGGCGTCGTTCACGGCTTAGTCGGAGAGTCCGGGTCTGGAAAAACCGTTACCTCCAAGTGTATAATGGGACTTCTCGATACTCCTCCGGGTGAAATCACGAAAGGGAGTATCCTGTTCAAGGGAAAAGAGATGATCGGACTGCCTCCCAGGGAATTGAGGAAGGTCAGGGGACGGGAAATCGGAATGATTTTTCAGGAACCTGCCCGCTACCTCAACCCGTCCTACAAAATAGGAGAACAGATCCGGGAAATGCTCAGCCTCCATTTCGGAGATAGCCGCTCGGAGGCAACGGAAAAAGCATACGATTTTCTCTCTTTAGTAGGGTTGGGAGGGGACAAACGGATTTTAAACAGTTTTCCCCATGAACTTTCCGGAGGGATGAAGCAGAGGGCAATGATTGCGATGGCCATCGCTTGTCACCCTTCTCTTCTCATTGCCGATGAACCGACTACAGCACTGGATGTAACTCTGCAGCTCCAGATATTAAAACTGCTTCTCTCCCTGAAAGAGAAACTTTCTATGACGGTGCTGTTCATATCCCACGATCTCGGTGTCATACAGGAAATCGCAGATGTTGTTTCCATAATCTACGCCGGAAAAATCGTCGAGGAAGCTCCCAAAGAAATTCTGTTTTCCCGTCCCCTTCATCCGTACACCCATCTGCTTCTTCTTTCCAAGCCCGAACCGGGAAAGCGGGGCACAAAACTGCACACTATTCCCGGGCGGGTACCCGATGCGGAGCATATTCCGGGAGGCTGCGCGTTTCATCCCAGATGTCCGCTGGCTGAGGATATATGCGCCAATGAAGTGCCCGAACTCAAAAAACAGGGAGAAAACCATCTTTCAGCCTGTCATTTCAGCGGGGTCAAAACTGTAGGAGCACAACAATGAGTGATGTACTTGCAGTATCCAACCTGACTAAACGGTTCCGGGGCCGCGGCATAACAGTCTCGATCCGTAATGAGTTCACAGCAGTTGATACTGTTTCTTTCACGGTAGCAAAAAACAGTATATTCGGGTTAGTCGGAGAATCAGGGTCGGGGAAAACAACTGTTGCCCGCTCCATTCTCTATCTCGACCCTCCCAGCGAAGGAGAAGTCTCTTTCGAAGGTATATCATTGTCAGGATTGTCCCCGAAACAGCTGAGAAGCTATAGGCGAAAGATGCAGATCATCTTCCAGGATCCCAATGCCGCACTCAACCCCAAGCTCACCATAAACCAGAGCATGGAGGAAGGCCTTAAAAACAGGAAAATACAAAAACAGGAAAGAGACGAAAAAATAGATGAAATGCTCACTCTGGTCGGAATCACCCCGGCGCATAAAAACAGGTACCCCCATGAGTTTTCCGGGGGACAAAAACAGCGTATCTGTATAGCAAGAGCTCTGGTGATGGACCCCGATTTTATCGTCCTCGACGAACCGGTGTCCAATCTGGATGTATCGATTCAGGCACAAATAATCAATCTTCTGCTGGACCTCAAAAAACGGTTTTCGCTCACGTATCTGTTTATCTCTCATGATCTGAATCTTATTTCATATCTGAGTGACACGATTGCCGTCATGTACGCGGGAAGAATTGTAGAGATTGCCCCGGC
>CAZKZZ010000219.1:0-4252 GCA_964557375.1 uncultured Spirochaetales bacterium
AAACCAAAAACTTCAAGGCTTCTTGCAAAAATAACCGATTTTTGCAAGAAGCACACTAAACCTACTCATCAAAAAAGGCGTGGCACGTAAGAAACGAAACCGAACATACATTTTACTATCAGTAGTTATTGTCTCTCTTATAATACTGCTACTCGTAATCGATGGGCGTCATATACAAGAACCGGATGCGGAATTTGCTGTTGAGTCAGATGCAGAACCAAACCCAGAGCCGACTGCTGAAAAACCTAAAGAGATCAACACATCTACGGAAAAAAGTACGGAAAAACGCACGGAAAGCGGACTTTCGAAACGAGTAGGCCGCCTGTTTATTATAATTGATGATGTCGGTTACAATACCTCTCAGCTCAAACCGTTTTTAAAACTGGATTACCCGGTCATTTTTTCGGTTCTGCCGGGCCTTACCCACACTAGAGAAGCTGCTGAAAAGATTGCAGCGAATGGAAAAGAAGTTATGCTTCACCTCCCTATGGAGGCGAAGAACGGAGAGGACCCCGGCCCCGGTGCTGTGTATGCGGACATGGATAAATCAGTTATCGAAACAACTGTCAGCACACATTTTGACGAGCTGCCCGAAGCGAAGGCGTTCAATAACCATATGGGCTCGCTTATTACCGAAGACCCCGAAATAATGGAGGTAATCCTAGAGGTAGCAAAAGCGAGAAATATCGTTTATATTGACAGTCTTACGACACCGAAGTCGGCAGTTCCCGCTGTTAGTAAAAAACTGAATATACCGTATTACAGCAGGGACATATTCCTCGACAATAAAAAGGACAAAGCGTCCATAGCCGAGGCATATTATAACGGGATAAAAACTGCTTCGAGGGAGGGGAGAGCTATTCTTATCGGACATATCGGGTCTGCTGCATTAGCAGAGGTGATAAGAGAATCGGACCCGCTCTTGGAAGAGTTCGATGTCGAGATTGCCGGTTTGGAAAACTTGGTAGAACTACCTTCATTAAAAAAGGAAGATACTCGTGAACGTACTTGGCATTGAAACCTCCTGCGATGAATGCAGCGTATCGATCGTCGAAAACGGAAAAACAATCAGAAGCAATGTAGTCGCGACACAGATCGAAATTCACCGCCCCTACAACGGGGTGGTTCCGGAAATCGCCTCCCGCCTGCATACCGAATGGATCCGTCCCGTAGTAGAGAAGGCGTTAGAGGAGGGCGGATTAGCAAAAGAGGAACTCGACGGCGTTGCTGTTACCAATAGACCGGGTTTAGTGGGCTCTCTGCTCGTGGGGCTTTCTTTTGCAAAGGGCTTTGCGTACAGCTTGGGCGTCCCCCTCGTTGGAGTGAATCACATCGAAGCGCATCTCTATGCCCCTCATCTCGAATATGACATTACTTATCCGTATCTCGGCGTAATTGTCTCCGGCGGGCACACGATCATATCTGTTGTCAGTGATATAGATGCCATGGAAGTACTCGGTACCACGATCGATGATGCCTGCGGGGAGGCATTCGATAAGGTAGCGAAACACTATAAACTCGGTTTTCCGGGCGGCGTTGTAATCGACAAGCTGGCTGCAAAAGGAAATCCTGATGCTTTTCACTTCCCCTTTCCCTCTCTGCACAAGGGGGACCATACATTCGATGTCTCGTATTCGGGATTAAAAACTGCAGTTATCAATCAGCTCGATCAATTCTGGAACGATCAGTATGAGAAATCAAACGAGAATATTGCCGCAGCATTTCAGAAAACTGCTATAGACATTCTGGTATCCAGAATCGAGAAAGCAGCCGAGTATACCGGTTTGAAAACAGTTGTGTTAGGCGGAGGGGTTGCTGCAAACAGCTATCTGCGGGAGCGGGTAAAATCGTTTGAAGAGGCGGATTCTATCTTTCCATCACTCGCACTTTGCACGGACAACGGGGCGATGATCGCCGGTTTAGGTTACCACTATCTAAACCGCGGCGATGCCGCACCCCTGAGTATTAACGCTACGGCTAGAGTTGCCAATTACCGTAAAACTTATCCCTGATTTGATTCCGCAGTCTCTATTTCCGCTTCCTTATTGAATAGTTCGGAGAGGTCCTCGTCCGATTCATAGAGATGAAACGCTTTTGGTTCGGGGGAATGTATGAGCGAGTCCGCAATAGAATCGACAGTTCTCGAAAAAGGTGAAGAAGGAAAGAGGACCCGGAGAGGCACTCGTTCCAGAATTGAGCGGGGTACTTTCGGTTCAAACCCGACATATCCGATATATTCTATGTTGAGATGTAAATTGTTTCCTACGATTTCCCGAAGCTTAGACCCCAGAACCAAATCCCGCTCCGATTTGCCCATATTCATAATAATACGCGGGTAGAAATTGTTGAGTTGTTCTTCCGCCGTCTGTGCGGAAGATTGGGAGAGCTGTCTTAGATTTTCGAGCAGATGACCGAACGTAACCTCACCCCCTTCTATTCGCCGGGTTAGGAAATTCTGGATAATAGTACGCTCCTCGCTTTTTGAGGGAAAACTGCGGTAGAGCATACGGTAGACCGCGGATTTGATAAATGAATAGGAATTGAGAATTGCAGTTGTTTCGGGAACGGTTACGATAATCCCCGAATATGATGTGAGAAAAAAATCGAGAGTGTTGAAAGCCGACCCCCCTCCGAGGTCGAGAAGAATATAATCAGCAGTAAGATTGGGGATCTCTTTGATAATTTTTTTCTTCACGAAATACTGCAGGTTCGCGGTCCCCGGCAGGAGGGAATCACCGGGAATAAAATGGAGCTTACGTACATCAGTGGGAATGATAAGAGATTCGAGAGTGGGGGACTGCTTGTATATATAATTTCCAATTCCGGGATTGCGGTTTTTCACACCAAGGCAGGTGTGCAGATTTGATCCCCCGAGGTCGAGGTCGATAAGAATAACGGTTTTACCCTTTTTTGCTAAAGCAACACCGAGGTTGGCAACAAGTAGTGTTTTTCCAACACCGCCTTTACCGCTGGCAAATGGAAGTAGAGTGTTCATTTAGACAAACAATAGAGTAAACCAAGTCAAAATTCAAGATTGATTGACACAACAATACTTTCATATTATTCTCATTTTGTGGAAAACAGGCTATATAACGTGCTTATCATATATTCTCCTTACAATGCGCGCCTCAAAAAATTTTCAAAAAAATTAGCAAAGATGTTTAATACACAGCAGTATGCGGTAAAAACACAAGAGGCCTGTAAAACGTCGGTTCCGGATATTACTGCATCCGATATTATTTTTTTCGGAACTGATGAATATGGAGATCAATTTATGAAAGGTGATTTCTCGGAGTTGAACCGGGCTCTATCAGGCATCAATCTTGCTCCGAGGCACGCGGGAATATTCGGCTACACCGCTCCGCACGCGCTCTCCTCTCTCGAGAGGATGATAGCGGATACCGGCATGACTGTCGCTGAAGAAAAGCCGGTCATAACTCTGCTCGGTAAGAAACCGGAGCAATTCATAGAAAAATGGATTAAAACAGTACAAACTAAATTCGAGGAAGCGGCCCATGACAGAAAACTATGATCTCGACAGTGCTATTCGCAAGGTACCTGATTTTCCCAAAAAAGGTGTGCTCTTTTATGACATTACCAGTATTCTGATCAACCCGGAAGCGTTTCGCTACTGTATCAATAAAATGGTCGATCTCTACGGAAAAAAAGACTTAGGAGGGGTTGCTGCAATTGAAGCGAGGGGGTTTCTTTTTGCTGCTCCCTTCGCGGAAAAGCTCGGCCTTCCTGTTATTCTCGTACGCAAGGAAGGCAAACTGCCCGGAGACAAGTTGACGAAACGGTTCAGCCTCGAGTACGGAGAAGATGTCATCCAAATCCATAAATCTGATATCCCTTCAGGCAAAGAGGTCCTGCTCGTGGATGATCTGATCGCTACCGGGGGAACACTCCGCGCAACACAAGAACTGATCGAAGAAGGGGGCGGCATAGTCAGCGACATTTTCTGTGTCGTAGGACTTCCATTCCTCAACTATAAAAAGGTGCTCCCCGATGTAACCATTACGACACTCGTTGATTACCACGGAGAATAACCGCTCCTTTATTGACAAATAACAACTGCTGTATTATTTTACTGTTTAAAGTAAACAGTGTCCGGTTGTGTAATGGTAGCACGCAAGATTCTGGCTCTTGTTGTGGGGGTTCGAATCCTCCCCGGACAGATAGACGGCCCCTTCGTCTATCGGCTAGGACAGGAGATTCTCATTCTTCAAAGAGGGGTTCGATTCCCCTAGGG
>CAZKZZ010000220.1:0-4175 GCA_964557375.1 uncultured Spirochaetales bacterium
ATACATCGTAGCGAACAACCTCGCCCGAGCTTATTTGGGGCTCTATCAATATGAGTATGCAGCAGAATACGGTAAAGCGGCCCTCGAGTCTGCCCGTCGAATCGGAAGCGGACATTCTGATGCCGGCTTGGAAAAAGAAATCGAGGCCCGAAAACTGCTTGGACAAATCTATAACACCTGGTCACGGTATGAACAAGCTGTCTTTCATTACCGGAGGGTGCTCGAATTGACTCTCTCCCGGGTCGAGTCCGGAGCCCAACAGCTCTCCGTGGGGGAGAAGAATGCAGAAAGAAATCTGCAAGATAATTCTTTGGAGGATGCTTACAATCTGCTGGGGAAAAGCTACTCCGATTGGGGCAGATACACAGAGGCGCTCGAGCAGTTCAATCAGGCCCTCGAGGTCTCGCAATCGGCAGGTGATAAGGCGGGAATTGCTACAAGCTATAATAACATTGGAAGTGTCTATCACCGCAGGGGAGATTATACCGATGCACTTTCCTACTATAGAGAAGCGCTTGCTATCGATAGCGAACTGGGAAATATACAAGATGTGGCAATCGAGTTAAACAACATCGCATCAATCTATGAAAGCTGGGGAGAGTATGACCGGGCGGTCTCTTATTATGAACAGGCCCTCACCTTTGCCCGAGAGCATGGATGGCCGGAAGATGAGGCGACATATCTCAACAATATCGGGCTGGTGTATCTCTCCTGGGGCAAATACGATACTGCAGAGGAGTATTTCCGGGATGCACTCCGTATTGCCGAACGGCTCGAACGGTCCGAGATGATTGCCCGGTATATGGGAAACATCGGGCTTTTGAAACTGGAAATGGAACTGTACGAGGAGGCCTACGATTACCTGAATCGTACGGTTGTAATAGAGGAGGAGATCGGCAATCAGTCGCAACTTGCGGTAACCTATACCAATGTAGGAGCAGTAGTCCACGAGTGGGGCCGGTTCGACGAATCAATAGCATTGTATGAAAAAGCACTTCGGATCGCAGAAGCATTAGGAGAAAAGGGGCGAGAGGCTACGGTGCGGAATAATATAGCCAAAGTGTATCATGAAAAAGGAGAGTTGGATAAAGCAATCCGGATCTATAAAGAAACCATACCTGTAGCAGAACAAACCGGAGAGAAAGATACGATCGCCACCTTATACAGCAATCTCGGGTCCGCGTTGTATGAAAAAGGTGAGTACAGGGCTGCTGTGACCCAATTCTTAAAAACAATCGAGATCTTAGAGGAGCTTCGTCTTACCGCACCCGGGGAGATCAGAAGGGACTACGTGGACTCTCAGATTCACAACTATCAGTGGCTCGCCGCTGCCTACTATCGGACAGATCAGCTTTTTGAGGCGGTCGATATAATAGAAAAGTCCCGGGCAAAGTATCTTCTCGAACAGTTAGGGCGCAGCATTCAAGCCTCTCTTCAGTTTAAAGGGATCCATTCGTTTATGGACCATATCGAGCCTGCTGCGCGGATGGTCCTCTTCTCGAACAGCAGCTGGCCCGAACCTCTCAGGTTTACGATTTCAGATGAGATCATTCAAGGTGCGGAATTGCCCAAAAAAGCATTTGTACATGATGTTTTTAATGAGTTTGAAAGGGAGATAAGCCGGAGGACCGATTTTGAACCGGAACGTGACGTAGATGATGCGCGCACGAAGGCCCGAACAGCCACGGAAGGGGAAAAAACAACCGAAGCGTCTATCACCCTCGATGCAAAGTTCGAAGCCGTGATCGAATACTATCGGTATCTCCTTTCTAAACCGATTCTACTGCTGCGAGAAAAAGAAGCGCTGGATGCTATTGGAAGACTTCTTTATCACTATCTGTTCGCCTCGATGGAAGAAGTGCTGGAGGGAGTGACAAACCTTACCATTATCCCTGACGGGATCTTAGCACTTGTTCCGTTCGAAACATTGATCATGCCGGACGGTAGATATCTCATCGAAGCGTACACGATTACTTATGTACAGTCCCTTTCCGTCTCTGAAACGATTACACGTCGTTCGTACGGTAAAAGAGACCGGCCGCTGCTGGCATTCGGAGGTGCTGTATACAATCCCCTTTCGTATCAGAAAGACATGGAAGCATCCCGTGAGCAGCTTGCAAGATTAGAACAAAAGATCGCAGATACGCTCGAAGAACAGGAAAGTCTTCGAAGTACATACGGAGCTCTCGGGTATGGCAACTGGACAAATCTTCCCGGCTCTCTTGCAGAGGTCGAGGCGATAGGAGAGATTGTCCCCGGCAGTGATATCATCTCAGGAGCAGCCGCCTCGGAAGAGACGGTCAAACGGTTTTCCGGGACAGGTAAGCTCCGTGAATATCGGGTACTCCACTTTGCGGTCCATGGTCTGGCCGTTCCTGAAGTCCCGAGCCTATCCGCGCTGGTCCTCAGCCTGGAAGGTGATAAAGAGTACGGGACTGCACAGGAAGAGCGCACCTCCGGCGGGGAGGACGGGTTCCTCTCGGTAAAAGAGATCAGCCGTCTCGATGTAGCAGCAGACTTCGTAAACCTCTCTGCATGTGAGACCGGATTGGGGAAAATCTACGGCGGGGAGGGGGTCGTAGGCCTCACTCAAGCGTTCTTGGCAGCAGGAGCAAACGGGCTTTCCGTTTCTCTGTGGCAGGTATCCGATGTTGCAACAACTGAGTTCATGGCTGGGGTGTACAGCATGGTCGAAAACCGCGGTGCGAGCTATTCTGAGGCAATCGCACACATGAAGCGGGAGTTTATCGGGGACCGGAGACGGACCGCTCCTTTTTTCTGGGCCCCCTTTGTATACTATGGAGAATAATGCATGAATCGTTTCGTTGCCGCACCTGGGCGGATATCGAAAAAGAAAAGAGTGTTCTTTACTTGTGTCCTATCAGCAGCAGTTTTCTTCGTTGTTCTGTTTTTCCCTTTTATCGAACATGCGGAACTCAAACTGATCGACTTGCGGTTTGCCCTCCGCAGTCCTGCGAAGGGCCCGGCAGTACATGAGGATCTTGTCATCGTAACTATCGATGACGCTTCTTTTAGAGAACTCGACATCCGCTGGCCGTGGCCCCGCACCCTATTGGCGGAAGCAATAGACACCATTGCGAAAGCCGGGGCAAAGGCAGTCGCCGTAGACATTGCTTTCAGTGAAAGAAGCCGGATTAATGAGGAAGATATAGTCTTTAAACGTTCGCTCGCGGCGGCAGGCAACGTTATCCTGCCCTCTAAGTTCGAAATTTCCCGTCTGCAGGAGGCAGAACAGCTTTTTTTCAATCGGCCGTTAGAGCTGTTTCGAAACACATCCGCAGCCGACGGATACGTCAATCTAAGCCAGGACCCCGACGGCTTTGTGCGCCGGATCGTATTATTTCAGCAGTTCGGGGGAGAGCTCCATTATCCGTTTTTTGCCCGCGTTCTAGAGGAGTATGCTTCTGAAAACGCTGAAAAGGTGACAATAAAGCCTGCTGACGAAGGTGGACTCCACGTCGGCCCGTACCGTGTTCCTCCGACCAGCGGAAACAGTATGATGATTAACTTTATCAGCCCCGGGGAAGCGGTCCCGACGATCTCATTTTACCGGATACTCGAAGATGCTGCTAAAGCGGAGCAGCTTAGAAATAAAATCGTTTTCATTGGAGCGACTTTCAAGGAGGCGCATGACCGGGTCCCGACTCCATTCTTCAGAGGGGAGGGAATGCCCGGGGTAGCGGTGCATGCCCAGGCCGTTAACACGGTTCTGCAGAAGGCGTATCTCAAAGCGCCGAACCGGGTTGTAGGCCTTATCGTTCTCGCCGGAATGATAGCGGCTGCAGCTGTCCTTTTTATGCGCATCAAACCGGGCCCCGGAGGAGGAGTCCTTGCGGGAGTTCTCGTACTGTTTTCGATAATTACCGTGCTTCTTTTCTCCCGTGCGGGCATCATCATCGAGACGGCCGCACCTCTGCTCGGTGTAATCCTCGTCTATGTCGGTATGATTATTTTTCATTATGGGGTGGAAGAGAAGCGGAGCACGTATGTGCGGAATCTTTTTTCACGGTTTGTCTCCCCCCAGGTTGTTGAGCAGATCCTCGATACTCCGGGCGGGGTAACTCTGGGAGGTGAACTGCGGGAGGTAACTCTGTTCTTTTCCGATATCCGCGGCTTTACCTCACTTTCTGAGAAATTGACTCCGCCTGAAGTGG
>CAZKZZ010000221.1:0-546 GCA_964557375.1 uncultured Spirochaetales bacterium
GCGTTCGTACAGTTCAACTATCAGAAACGAAAGTTTGTCGGATTGCATTAAGGAGCGTTATCGTGAGATCTCAAAGTATACACAAAAAAATTATTATACAGTTCATCTTGATCGTGCTTGTGATTATCATGGCATTTCCTTTTTTCTATTTGGCAAAGCTCTCGTTGCAGCCGAATTCCGATGTTCAGGAGCTTCCTATCAAGTTTCTGCCAAGCAGGCTGGAATTTGAAAATTATTTTACAGTAATTGATGAATATCCGATTCTCGAGCAATTTTGGAACACCGTCGTCTATTCGGCTGTAACCACGGTATTGACCGTACTGTCCGGTGCTCTTGCCGCTTATGCGCTGGCAAAACTGGAACTGCCGGGAGGCCGGGCAATCACCCTCTTTTTTATCGCAACAATGCTCCTGCCCCCGCCGATGCGGGCAGTACCGATGTATACGTTAATGGCCCAGTTCGGGTGGGTCGATACGTGGCGGGGTATGATCCTGCCGCTCGCCGCTACCGGTTTTGCCATATTTTTTCTCTATCAATTTATGATCA
>CAZKZZ010000221.1:556-4112 GCA_964557375.1 uncultured Spirochaetales bacterium
GTAGAAGGCGCGCCGGCACTGACAACATTCCTTCTGGCAATCCGCCACTATCAGGAACGGACGCGGCCAGAATAGACGGAGCATCTGAGAATGTCATACTCTGGAAGATTATTGTTCCTATTTCTAAAACGGCAATGGGGACGATGGCCTTGTACAATTTTCTTTTTCGGTGGCGCGGGTTCATCTGGCCCCTTGTTATGACGAAAGGGAGAGTTACTACCCTTTCAGTCGGGCTTGCCGCTTTTAAAACCGGAGAACATCTGATGCCTTGGAATTTGATTGGGACCGCGGCTATGTTTTTGTTTATTCCGGCGCTCGTACTGTTTCTCGGATTGCGGCCTTACATCATGCAGGCGGTAACTACGGAGTTCAAGTAGCGTGATCGATAATGTTGTTGCTGAGCGAGCTAGTTAAGCCAAGCGGATTACAGCTTTTTATGTAAAAAGGTAGTAAATATGAGCTTAAAGAACCCGAAACCGAACATAATATTTATTCTATCAGACCAGCAGCGGTGGGACACACTCGGCTGCTACGGACAGCCGCTGGATGTTACCCCGAATCTCGACCGTATGGCTGAAGATGGGGTGCGGTTTACCCACACATTCTCTTGTCAGCCGGTATGCGGTCCTGTCCGTTCCACCCTCCAGACCGGGAAATATCCCACTGAAACCGGCTGTTTCAGGAACGCTATCTCCCTGCCTCAGGATGAGAAAACAATTGCTCACTATCTGCGTGAGGCAGGCTATAGTGCGGGATATATCGGCAAGTGGCACCTCGCCTCGACTTCGCTTACCCTCCATCATACTTTGGAGAGCACCCCGGAAAGCGATGACAACCTCGAAGCCCATTATGAATCATCTCCAGTCCCACCGGAACGGCGGGGAGGGTATGATGATTACTGGATGGCAGCGGATGTAATGGAGTTCACCTCTCACGGGTATGACGGCTTTGTCTTTGACAAAGATATGAATCGGGTCGATTTTACCGGTTTCAGGGCGGACGCCCTGACCGATTTTGCGCTCGATTTTATAGAGGAGAACGGGCGTCCGGTAGTCGGTCCAGCGGGTGATAACCCATTTTTCCTTTTCCTTTCTTATGTTGAACCGCACCACCAAAATGATCATCACCACTATGAGGGGCCGAACGGGTCAAAGGATAAGTTCAAGGATTTTGTCCCGCCGCCTGATCTGGTCGGAAAATCCGGAGACTGGCGGGAGGAGTATCCCGATTATCTCGGCTGCTGTGAAGCGCTCGACCGGAATGTGGGCCGTATCCTCGAAAGGCTCGGAGAAATCGGCCTCGATGAAAATACCCTGGTACTATATGCAAGTGATCATGGAAGCCACTTCAGGACCCGGAATCGGGATCTCGAAGATAACTGTTACGATGATTATAAGCGCAGCTGCCATGAGGCTTCGATACGGGTGCCTTTGGTTGCCAAAGGACCGGGATTCCAAGGCGGTCTTTCAGTAGAAAACCTGGTCAGCTCCATCGATTTTCCGACCACCATACTCAAAGCCGCCGGCATTGATGCGCCGGACGGCATGCACGGTCGGTATCTGCAGGACCTCACCGAAGTGTCAGGCCCCGGTACGAAAGCCGATGAATGGCAGGATGAGGTGTTTATCCAAATCAGTGAATCCCAGGTGGGAAGAGCGATCAGGACTGAGAAGTGGAAATATTCGGTGAGGGCCCGGGGGCTAAGCGGCATTGATCATCCAGGCAGTGATATCTATACTGAAGATTGTCTCTATGACTTGGAGGATGATCCTCGGGAATCGAACAACCTGGTAGCGGACCCGGCATTTCAGGAGGTCCGGTCATTCCTGGCAGGGAGGCTCAAAGAGCGGATGAAAGAGGCGGGAGAGCCGCTGCCTGAGATTAGACCTGCAACTTTGATTCCCGATTAACGATCACACGAGGTCCGACTCATGCAGCAAAAAAAATTTTATATAAATGAAAAAAACGGTTTTGGTCCATTCTCTTTTACAGGGGATACGGAACAGAGCCATCCTATTATCTTTATCAGTTTTGATATGGTCCCTCCGGAGTTCTATCGGGCCGGCGGCCCCACCGACCGAACTGTGCACACCCCCAATCTGGACAGATTGGCAGCGGAAGGGGTGAAGTTTTCCAACTGTTTTGCCTCCTACACTCTCTGTACCCCTTCCCGAGCTTCCTACTTGACAGGAAGATATACCTACATCACCGGAAACGGAGAGCGGGCCCACGACGGGGTTACCGTCGAACTTCGTGAAGACGACATTATTTTCCCTCAGTATCTAAAGTCGATCGGTTATCACACCCGGCATGTCGGTAAGTCTCATGTGGGAACATCGACTTTCATAGACGTGTTCACCGAAAACAATACCCCCTGGGACCGCTGGTCACCTCCTTGGTATGACGATGAAGAGTATCTGGCTTTTTTGCGTGCAAGGGGACTGTCTCCGTACCGGTTTGCCCGTTCTGTCTATGGCTCTCCACCGGACGGAAAAGGGAAAGGCAATTTCTACGGGGGCTGGATAGAGGATGACCAGGGAAATCCGTTCCCAAAAGAGGCAACCTATCCGTTTTTTCTTGTAGAAAAAGCGCTTGCCGCGGTGGAGAGCCAACCTGCACACAGCGGACCGCTCTACCTCCAGCTCGATTTTTTCGGCCCCCACCAGCCGTTTGCCATTCCCGGGGGGATGGAGGAACGGGAGAAAGAACTGCGTAAGATACTCCAACCGCCTGCCTCTTATGCAGCTGCGAAAGCCGATAATTATGATGATTCAAAGGAGGCCCGGGTGTACCGGATGTACCGGAAGAACTGGGGGATGGACGATCCTGCGGTCATGGAAGACTACATGGTGTGCAACGCTCTTCAGTTCGACCTCCTCGACGAGGCTTTGGGAATGCTCTTTACGGGCTTAGAGAAGAAAAACCTCTTCGACCGGTCCTGGATCTTCTGTATCGCGGACCATGGAGAGATGAACGGTGAATCTGCATTGATTGATAAGGGGGTGTATCTCCACCCCAAGACCCTCCGGGTACCGTTTTATGTAAAGCCGCCCGGCGCCGGTTCAGTCTCCGGAGGTCCTCATTTCAGTGACGGCGCCGCCGGGTTTCTTCGCGGCCGTACTGTCGATGCACCGGTGGCCCTCCTCGACATTGCTCCGACAGTCTACGAGATCAGCGGCATAGAAACGGCAGAGCGGCTCGACGGGGTGAGTCTGCTGCCGCTGCTGCTAGGCGGAGAGACAGCGGCAGGGGAGGGTTCGAAGGACGGCCCCGGTGCATTTTTCACGAACCGCCCCCAGGAGAAACCGATCCTCTTCGAGGCAGGCAGCCACGTTGTACCCAACCCCTGTGTGGGGATGTACCTCTGCCCCGACGGTGAGAATGAATACATATTTACCTACAACATGACCGATGACCACGATGAACTATATCATCTAAACACACCGCACGAGTATGTGAACGTCATCAGAGAAAAAGAGTACCAGCAAGTGCTCGCCGACATTCTGGTACGGTTCGATGAGGTGCTTTCCTCCGATGCCCGCTGGTTCGGCTACTC
>CAZKZZ010000222.1:0-3979 GCA_964557375.1 uncultured Spirochaetales bacterium
TCTTTTCCGGAGTCTGTGAGATAAATTTTGTACACCCTGCGGTCATTATTATCTTTTTCGCGGTAGACGAGCTGTTTTTTTTCGAGTAAATCGATCATTCTCGTGATGGTAGGTTTATCTTTGATGGTTGTTTCCGCTATTTCGGCCTGTGTCTCCCCTTCTCGCTCCCACAACCGGTACAGTATGGTCCATTGGTACGGGGTTATATCGAGTCCGCGTTCTGAGAAAGCCCGCCGCAGTTCGCGCTTCAAACACTGCTCCGTTCGCTCGATCTGATATCCAATAGCATCATCTAAATTGAAATCTTTCATTTTATATTTTTGTTGTTATATCAACTGTTAGTATAACAACGATTTTATCATGGAGAATTTCCGTTGTCAACAAAAATATTTTTGATATATTTAATACGTGCCTAATGTTGTCTGTTGAAAAAACTTTAGTATTTTCAGCAAACCTATATTATACTATTAACATACATTTTTTCCGGTTCTATTCGAGAGAGGAGGATAAAACCATGATAAAAAAGGCAACTGTACTCTTTGGGGTTCTTTTCATGATTTCCGCATCTTTGCTGTTTGCAGGTGGAGTTCAGGAGCCGGAGCCGACCCAAATCGAGATGCCCCGGCAGCCGCGGCAGTATATTTCCCCGGGGGTAGAAGACGGGGTACAGGACACGCTCGTTCTTCCGTTTCAGGAGGTTGCAACACCGGGGACAAATCTCGTCATTGTAGAATACACAATTTCCATTTTTGATTCCAATGGCAATGTTGTTTTCACGAAAAGCGATATAGAAACGGCCAGGAGAGGATTCTTTGGAGACCTCTTCGGGACCGAGAAACCAAAAGTCGAACTGCCCGAAAGCCTGGTATGGGACGGGACCTTTAAGGGGAGCAGCGAAGGTGATGACGGAGACCTCGTACCTGACGGTGATTACCTCTATCAAATCACAATCGTAGACGATAAGGGGAACCGGGCGGAAACGCCTCCGTTCGGGGTTACCGTTGATAACACCCCGCCCCGGATCGACCCGTTTCCGGAGCCTCCTTACCTTATGTTCTCTCCGATCGAAGAGAGTGTGCGTCCGAATGTAACCATTCCTCAATCAGGAAGCCGGGAATACAAATGGACAGGTGCCGTTATTGACTCTTCAGGAAGTGAGATTTTTACTCAGGAGTGGGATAACCCGACTCCCTCGGACAGGACCCAGGATATAGTACCACCCGATTTTACATGGAATGGTAAGACCGATGCCGGCGTAGTTGCTCCGGAAGGTGAGTACACTTATGAACTGCGCGGAATGGACCGGGCCGGAAATGAAAACAAGCTCCGTCTCGAGGAGAAGATCGTTTTGAACATGACTGCAGGCGAGATCGTCCTCGACCTCGATGATCAACCGAACCTGTTTTCTCCCAACGGTGACGGGGTGCAGGACCTTCTTACCTTGTACACATCGGTAATGGAACCAGAAGGAATAACCGATTGGCGGCTCGAAATTGCCCGGGCCGGCAGAACGGACCGGCCCCTGCGGGTCATCACCGGCATGACCGAGATACCTCCGCAGATTGTCTTTGACGGTAGTGACGACACGGACCGCACCCTCTCCGACGGCAGTTACCAGGCAGTGCTGTTCGTAGAATATAGAAACGGAAACAGAGTGGAATCCGACCCGCTTCTCTTCGGAATCGACACCCATGCTCCCAAGGGAAATATCAATGTACAAACCGGTCCTGAAAAAACAGACCCCGGGTCTCCGATTATTTTCGGCGGTGAGTCGAAAGATACTGTTTCTCTTACGGTCAACGCGGAACCCGATGTCGAATGGTTCGGTGTTGTAAGCACGAACGACGGAGTGATGTACCGAGAATCACTGAAAGACTTAGGGATACGAAGCTTTCCATTTTCCATCGACTGGGAAGGGACCGATTTACAAGGGAATGAACTGCCGGACGGCACCTATCAAGCATATATCGAAGCCGTTGATAGAGCGAGAAATAGAGGAGAATCGGCACCTGTACGGGTTACAAAGGACACGCGTATTCCGGAGCTCGACTTACGCATCGACGGAACATATGTGTCCGCCCTTCCGGACAGTGAAAATAATTCTATCCCCATATTCATCGAGATAGAGCCGAGAGAACATATCGAAGAGATGCATCTCGAAATCCTCGATAATGAAGACCGGGTTGTGCGAAGCCGATACGTGCGAGCACCGCTTCAGTACTTTGACTGGTACGGCCGCAACAATGCGGGGGCCCCGGTCGATGACGGGGAATATTCTGTTATGCTCAGAGTATTATACGCAAATGGAAACAAACCGCAGATAGAAAAACCGGATTCGATAATCGTGGACAGCACCCGGCCCCACATAATGCGTCTAAAAACGGAGACCAGGGTATTCGGTCCGGGAGTCGAAGAGAAACCGGAGACCGCACTCATCATCCAGACCACGAGTGAAGAAACAGAATGGCGCGGAGAGATTACAGACAGTTCAGGACAAACCGTGTTCTCCGAGGTGTGGCAAGGCCGTGCGGAAGATTTTACCTGGAAAGGCAGAGATGATGCCGGCAACGTACTCCCCGACGGCGAGTATGAGTATACCTTGATGAGTACCGATAAAGCAGGCAATACTGCCGGCCGGTCTTTAGTCCTCATAATAGATACGACTGTAACACCGGAGATATTAACCCCGCCTGCGGTCGACATCTCAGCTGCTCCGCTGCCTTTCAGTCCGGACGGAGACGGGAGAAACGATACACTAATTCTCAATCTCGCTGCCGCTTTTAACAATCCTATTAGAAACTGGTCGGTAAAAATCTTAGACCCGACCGGAAGTACATTCAAGAGATTCAGCGGCAGAGGAGAGCCGGATAAACGGATCAGCTGGTCCGGCCGTTCCGACTACGGTGAGCTCGTGCAATCGGCTGAAACGTATCAAGCCGTTTTTTCAGTAACCGATTCTGAAGGAATATCAGCTGAGGATACAGCATCGATTCCGGTCGATATCCTGGTTATGGAAGAAGCTGACGGAAGCCTGCGGATTATCATCCCCAGCATCCAGTTTGCACCGAATACGGCAGATCTCTTCGATGTGGAACTGAATCAGCTCGATAAAAACCTCGAGACTCTGCGCCGTCTTGCCGATATCCTCCGCTCGTACGAAGGGCGGAATATTCTCATCGAGGGCCATGCCGCCCACGTCTACTACGAAGAAGGCCCGCTCAAAGAACGGGAACAGAGGGAAGCATTACTGCCGTTATCGAAGAACAGGGCCGAGGCGGTCAGGCGGGCAATGATCATTCTCGGTGTCGAACGGGACCGGATGTCCACAAAGGGAGTGGGCGGATCACAGCCGGTTGTACCGCACAGCGACCGGGAGAATGTGTGGAAGAACAGACGGGTGGAGTTTATTCTCGAGCGGTAACGGTCTCGCGCGGCAATGGTATTGCTCGCATCTTGTGTTGGTTTAGATGATAAATACTTCTGAGATGCGGGCGTTTTCTTTTATGCCGACGGTGTATTCACCGACTGAAACGAGTGTCGCCAATAGTTTTCTCGGCTCAGAGATAATCCCTGAAGGATGTGAAATTCCCGCAAGGACCGCTTTCTCCCACGGCTGAAAAAAGAGGGTCGTATCCTCGGGAAGATCAATCTCTTCGTTATAGACTACCCAATAGCTTCCCTTTGAAAGGCCCCACCAGCCGTACTTGTCATCCGGAGATTTCTTCTCGGGCTCGATCCACTCGATCTCGGCTTCACTATACTCACTGCCGCCGAAATCGAGGCTGCCCCCTGAAGAGATTTTCCCGATCTGTTTTACCGTCAGATAGAGCATGTCCCTGCTCTCAGAGAACTGCTTTCCTTCGTGAATGTAATTGCTTACGATCGAGAGTAATTTATTAGCCATTTTTCCCCGCCTCCTCTCATCCAAGATAAGGCGCCGCCCTAACACAGTCAAACCATTACAGGGGTATTCTATTGA
>CAZKZZ010000223.1:0-3860 GCA_964557375.1 uncultured Spirochaetales bacterium
CACGTTTCTCAATTATAACCCGGGCCTCGTCATGAAGCTCGCATATAGTTTTTAAGTTCTATTATCTCCGCTGTTCAAAAATCTTCCTATCAGTATAATAAAGAAAAGGTTAATAAATTACCATGGAACAGAGCAGCGGGAGGTCCTTTGCCTTAGGATCTCTTCTTTTTTTGGCATTTCTACTTTTTCTCAACTTTTGCTCCCGGATGATTCTCTCACCGCTGCTGCTGTCTATCGAGGAGGAGTTCGGAATATCTCATGCCCAGGGAGGCAGCTTTTTCCTTATAACGACCTTCGGGTACAGTGTTACCATGATATTTTCAGGTTTTCTTTCTCACCGGCTCGGCCACAGGACGACAATAATTGTTTCTGTATACAGTTTCGGAGCTGCTCTGTTCCTCTTGGCCTCCAGTACCACCATTGGTATGGTCAAACTCGGCCTTCTTCTACTCGGGATCGGCGGCGGATTGTATGCCCCTTCAGGGATGTCCACAATACCCACTCTGGCTGAGTCGAAACATTGGGGAAAGGCGTATGCAATCCATGAAATCGGCCCGCTTGCCGCATTCGTGGCTGCCCCCCTCATTGCAGAAATCGTTTTGCGTTACCGGTCCTGGCAGACAGCCTATCTTTTCTTAAGTATAGGCGCCTTAGTCGGGGCCACCTCGTACATGCTCTTTGGAAAGGGCGGGAGGCTTCGGGGGGAACAGCCGAGGCTGTACAATCTTGCTAAAATCATAAAAGAGCCTGCTTTCCGCATGTTGGCCCTCTTTTTCGTATTGAGCGTTGGGCTCGAACTGGGTGTTTATGCTATGCTTCCTACCTTTATGGTTGTAGAGCACAATATCGACAGGGGGTTGGTGAATACGATCGTAAGCCTATCCCGCATTTCCGGTATTGTGTTTATCTTTGTATCGGGAATACTCGTAGATAAGATAGGGGAGCGTCTCCTTATTGGTGTTATTTGTTCCGTTACCGGAGCATTAACTATCCTTCTCGGTATTGTAACCGGGAAACTGCTCATTGTGGTGATTTTTTTACAACCCCTCCTTATAACTGCATTTTTCCCGGCAGCATTTTCCGCTCTGGCAAAAATGATTCCTCACCAGCTGCACAGTCTGGCCATCTCACTACTCATTCCTGCTGCTTATTTATTCGGCGCAGGCGTTGTACCTACGTTTATCGGGTTTCTTGCAGATCTCGGCCTGTTCCCCTGGGGGTTTATCATTCTCGGGGCGGGGATGTTCGCAGTCCTCACGCAGCTCAAACGGGTAGGTTAGGGTGTGGTTTAATTATGGAATACAATGATGTGATCCTTTGACCATTGAACGGCTTGAAGAAAGGATAGAACAATCGAGGATAGAAAAATCGAAGATAAAAAAATAGAAGCGAAACAGATGACAAGAGGAGTACAGACCCTCCTTGGTTCTCCAAAACAGGCCATTATAAAGCTCTCCGTTCCTATGATGATCGGGATGTTTGTCCAGACCATATACCAGATAGCGGACGGTATCTGGGTAGCAGGGCTCGGTCCCGACGCGCTTGCTGCAGTTGGCCTTTTCTTTCCCTTTTTTATCGTACTCATGGCAATCGGAGGAGGAATCGGTATCGGTGGGAGCTCGGCCGTTTCCAGACGCATCGGTGAGGATGACAAAGCTGAAGCTGAAAAAACGGCAATACATACCATACTGATCGGGTTAATGGCAGGTATTGTAATTGGATTTGCTCTCATCCCGTTTCTCGATACGATCTTTATCGGCATTAGCGGTGATGAGGCAGTTGGCGGAATGGCTGCCGACTATGCCACGATTCTTTTCAGCGGTTCCGTTTTTATCATCTTTTTCAATATAGCCAATGCTATCCTCAGGGGGGAGGGGGACGCGAGACGGGCAATGTATGGGCTCATCGTTGGCGCCGCCTTGAACATCGTGCTCGATCCGCTCTTTATCTATGTGTTCGGCTTTGGTGTAATCGGTGCGGGAATTGCGACACTGGTCTCGATGATTGTAAGCTCCCTGGTTTTTTCTTACTGGCTCTTTTTCAAGCGGATTACGTATCTTCATATCGTGTTTCGAAAGTTTCGATTTGAGAAACGGATAATCGGTGAGATTCTGCGGGTGGGTATTCCCGCATCGTTATCTCAGATCTCGATGGCGGGGATGATGGTCGTTCTCAACAGAATCATCATCATTGCAGGCGGTACGGACGGGGTTGCCGTTTTTACCGGCGGATGGAGAGTGGTCATGCTCGGGATCATTCCGCTTATCGGTCTCGGGACTGGAGTAACTGCTGTAACCGGGGCCGCGTTTGGTCAGCGGGACAGAGAAAAACTGAGTACCGCTTATTTGTACGCGGTAAAAATCGGGGTACTTATCGAACTCGGTATAGCTGTTATAGTTTTCATCTTTGCCCCGCAGATCTCTTTTATTTTCACCTATTCGGAAGAAGCAGCCAGGATAACGGAAGATTTAATCGAGTTTCTGCGGATCGTCTCCGGGTTTTATCCTACCGTGCCCTTAGGGATGCTTACTGCTGCGATGCTACGGGGTATCGGGAAGGGAGTGCAGTCTCTGTTGGTTATGCTTGTACGTATCCTCGTCTTCCAAATACCTGCGGCCTATCTACTCGGGATTACCTTTGGGCTCGGGCTTACCGGTGTTTGGATCGGTTTCGTCGGTGGAAACATCCTTGCTGTGGCCGGTATCTTCACCTGGGGGAAAATACAGACGAGCCGACTCTCGTTTCCGCTTGCTACTTTAAAAGGATAAACTCTACACGACGGTTCTTCCATCGGTTTTCGAGGTCACTAAAAGCAACAATGGGTTGTGAACCGCCCAAACCGATTGTGGTCATTCGGTTCTCAGCAACTCCATACTCGGCCAACGCTTCTTTTACCGCCTCCGCGCGCGCTTTAGAAAGAGGAATTAATTCCTGTTCCTGTTCCCGTTCTGCCGCCGCGGGGTCGTCCCAATTGATCATAACGGCATGGCCCTCGATTCTGATTCTATAGGTACTGTATTTATTGAGAATTTCGGCCAAGCGCTGCAATGTTTTTTTATTTTTTTCCGCCTTTTCTTCTTCGACACTCTCGAAGTCCGCCGTATTCGGTTCAAAGATAATGCTGGAAATCCGAATTTTCAGTCTGTTCCCTTCCCTGATAACAAGAACATCAACCTCGATATCTTTGCGTACGATGTTTTGATTACCGAGCTCATCCGTTATCGTAAAGATAAGCGGGTAGCTCTCAGCGGCCTGGACCAGCTCACCTGTATCCGAAATTCCGTGCCAGATGATTGTTCTTGCGGGTTTACCCCTGCCGGTATAATCGGTAAACCTGTTGCCGACCGGGTCGAGTATCTCGAGAGACCACTTTTCGATTTCACTGGTATCTTCTACGTCTATATTGATCGATAGCTCATCATTTTCCCCGTCGTTATCGGGAGAGAACGGCTGCGGCGAGAGGGTAATGTCTACTTCGGGAGGGAGTGTATCCAGTGTAACCGGAAGAGATGTTGCCACAGGGCGGTTCCCCTTCTCGTAGGTAACGGTAAGTACTCCGCGGTAGGTGCCGTCTATGGCTTTGCCGTATGTAGCAGAGCCGTCCCACTCGATCGATTCAGGCGGTACTGTTGTTCCGGAAAACCGCTTTTGTGTTCCGGACTCGTTATGGACCAGCTCTAAGGTCCAGGATTCTATTCCCTCCTTTAATCCGACGTATGGATAGAGTACGACCTCATCATCATTTCCGTCTCCGTTCGGTGAAAAGGTGCGGCCCGATACGGTAAGGTAAACGGGGGTCGGTCTCGTATCCACGGTGACCGGAGGGAGGGTGAGGGTGGTGAGGTTACCCGCCTCATCTT
>CAZKZZ010000224.1:0-3840 GCA_964557375.1 uncultured Spirochaetales bacterium
ATCAGGCAAAAAGAAGCCGATACACGAATACTTCCGAATTATATACATCATGGATAGGGTACGATTTACAAGGCTCATAGCCGTGCAGGCGGAAGGTGTTGCTTACCACATAAACAGTCGATGAAGAAGTGCCTGTGTGGAGGAGGGTGCGGACCGTGTTCATTCCGGCCGGGTGGAGAAAGCAGACGATAATGCCTGCACCGTGTAAATCCGCCTTGGTGAAGTCCTGCTTAGTGATACGAAGATTGTTACACCCGGCTATCCAACCCCGCAGCCGGCTGAAAAGAAACGGCACAGGAGAGTTCTCGTACCCGATAACACGGCAGTGGGGCAGGCGGCGTGCTATCGGTACAGTAAGTGTGCCCCAACCGCTTCCCGGTTCCACAACAATCGGTTCTACCTCGGGATCGTTAACGATTTCTTTGACGGCCGTAAGTACAGCTGCTCCGGCCGCTCGGGAGGAAGGCATGGGAGAGATTTTGTTCTTGAGCGTCCAGAAGATGAGAGAGACCGAGCATGCAATGACGATTACCAGAACTATATACAGTACAGTGATCATACAAGTGAACAAAATAATAACGAGCATTGACAAAAAAATAAATATCGGTATAGAGTACCCAAGTAATTGAATGTGCATTGCTTTGGTTAATGATTTAAAACATGATTTTCGCTTTCCTGTAAGTCTTTCCGGTTTTAATCACATTAAAATCCTAGTAAGAGCCTTTCAAAATTTAAATCTTGTTAAAGTATAAGGAGAAGAGTTTGAACAACAAGATCTATGTAGGGAATCTAAACTATTCGACAACAGAGGATGAATTAAGAGATGCCTTTTCCGCATTTGGGACTGTTACATCTGTAAACATCATCAAAGACCGGTTTACCGACCAATCTAAAGGGTTCGGTTTTATCGAAATGGGTGACGGCGAAGAGGCAAAAAAAGCCATCGAAGGAATGAATCAGCAAGAAGTCGGTGGAAGAACAATCAAAGTCGACGAAGCAAAAGAGAGGAAGAGAGAGTTCAGGAAAGATAGGTTCTAATTAATCTATAGATAAACTTCTTTTCTTCTCGCATTCCCCGGTTAATCTCCTTTCATCAAGATACCAACCGATAGGAATATAATCATTTCCGTATCATGACAGGATGAGCGAACAACCGAACCGCGCTATAAATTTCAATTCACATGCATCAACGATAGAAGATATTGCATCTGTCCTGGAAGTTGATAGAACGGCCGGTCTTTCCTCCGACGAAGTCCTCTCCCGGCGCCGCCGATACGGTGTGAATAAACTAAAACAGGTCGAGCGAGAAAGTCTCATCACCATTTTTTTACGACAGTTTAAAAGCCTCATTATGGCCGTCCTCGCTGCAGCTGCCGGTCTTTCTTTCGCTTTCAAAGAGTGGATCGACGGAATCGGGATTGTGGCTGCAATTGGAATAAACGCTGGAATCGGATTTTTTACCGAGTATCAAGCCATCCGTTCAATGGAAGCTCTTCAGGAGATGGACACCAAATACTGCCGGGTGGTAAGAGACGGTAAGACCGTGGAGGTGAACGCGGAAGAGGTGGTTCCGGGAGATCTGGTGGCCCTCGAAGGCGGCGACCTCGTTCCGGCTGATATCAGAGTCACGGAAGCGAATCATCTCCAGGTAGATGAATCCGCACTCACCGGCGAGTCTCTGCCTGTAAAAAAAGACACCGACGTACTCGAGGCGGACACCCCTCTGGCGGAACGGAAAAATATGGTGTTCAAAGGGACGGCGATTACCGAAGGGTCGGGGTTCGGGATCGCAGTGGGGACCGGTATGAATACCGAGCTCGGTAGTGTTGCTTCTCTGGTAGAAGAATCCCAGTCTGAAGAGGACCCCTTAAAAAAACGGCTCGACCGGTTGGCCAACATACTGGTCAAAGCAATAATCGGAGTAGCGGCGGTAGCGGCAGTGGTCGGTATTATTGCCGGTAAAGAGCTCTTCCTGATGATAGAAACGTCAGTGGCGCTGTTCGTGGCTGCAGTACCGGAGGGGCTCCCCATCGTTGCGACCCTTGCCCTGGCCAGGGGGATGCACCGGATGGCCAAGCGGAACGCACTGGTACGGCGGCTGCAGGCGGTACAAACGCTCGGCTCTACAAATGTTATTTTCACGGACAAGACCGGTACACTCACGGAAAACAGGATGACGGTAACGGTATATCTGTTTGACGGTTTTCAAGTAGATGTTTCCGGGCAGGGGTTGGACCGGGACGGCGAGTTTCTAATCGAAGGAGAAACTGTCGATCCGAGAGATGAGACGGTGCTGACACGTGCTCTTCGGGTCGGGGGCCTCTGCAATAATGCTTCGGTCGATGAGCAGAACAATGCTGTCGGTGATCCCATGGAAGTTGCTCTTCTTATTGCATCCCGGAAAGCGGGCTTGGACATAGAAATGCAGAATGAAGACCCTCATGGCGAGACACGAGACGATACCTGGGTAGAAATGAGAGAGGTCGCTTTTGACCCGGAAGTGAAAATGATGGCCACGTTCCATAACAATAAAGCACCGTTTTACGAGGCAGTGAAAGGGGCGCCTGCGGCTGTCCTCGAGAGAGCCGCCGCTGTGAGACTCCGGGACGGGTCGACGAGGGAAATCACCGAAGAAGACCGGCGCATGTGGCGGGAGAAAAACGAAGAGCTTGCCGGTAACGGGCTGCGGGTTCTTGCTCTTGCTGAACGCGAGGTTGATGATTTCAACATCGAACCGTATCACGAGCTGGTCTTCCTCGGACTGGTAGGATTGTCCGACCCGCCCCGTCGTGAGATCAAACAGGCAGTAGAGACCTGCCGGAATGCCGGTATTCGGGTCGTTATGATCACCGGAGACCAGCAGCCGACCGCCGCGGCCGTAGGGAGAGAAGTCGGTATAGCTGATGCAGGCTCTCCTCTGTTTCACGGTGAGCGGCTCAAGGCAGTGGATGCTTTGACTGAAGAAGAAAAACAGGAACTGCTGGATGGGGCGATCTTCTACCGCGTGGCCCCGGAGCAGAAACTCAACCTTATCTCTTTGCATCAGGATGCGGGTTCCATTGTCGCTATGACCGGTGACGGCGTTAATGATGCCCCGGCACTCAAGAAAGCGGACATCGGAGTGGCTATGGGGAAACGGGGGGAGCCGGTGGCGGAAGACGCGTCCGATATGATCCTGCAGGATGACCGGTTTGCAACGATTCCTGTTGCTATCGAAGGGGGGAGGATAATCTTCGATAACATCCGGAAGTTTGTCCTGTATATGATTTCCGGAAATGTAGGGGAGATTCTCATTGTCATGCTTGCCACCCTGGTAGGGGCCCCGCTTCCGCTTCTTCCGCTCCAAATCCTCTATATTAACGCGGTAAACGATATTTTTCCCGCGCTTGCATTAGGGGTGGGGAAAGGTTCTTCTACGGTCATGAAACGGCCTCCCCGGGACCCCTCTGAACCGATTTTGACCAGAGAAAACTGGATTGGAATCGGCCTCTACGGTCTGCTTATCGGTGTTTCCGTACTTGCCGGATTTGCATTGGCATTGACCCGGTTCGGCTGGAGTGTGGACCGGGCCGTTACCTGTTCGTTTCTTTCTATAGCGTTTGCGAGGCTCTGGCATGTATTCAATATGCGGGAGCATGCCTCCGGTTTTTTTAGGAATGAGGTAACGAGAAATCCGTTTGTGTGGGGGGCGCTGCTGCTGTGCATCGTGCTGCTGCTTGCGGCTGTTTACATTTCTCCCGTAGCCACGGTCCTCAAAGTTGTAGACCCGGGCATTGCGGGGTGGGCGCTTATTGTCGCGGTAAGTCTTGTCCCAGTGGTCGTCGGCCAGATCGTAAAAAC
>CAZKZZ010000225.1:0-3837 GCA_964557375.1 uncultured Spirochaetales bacterium
GAGAGAGTTTAAACGATTGAAGGCCTGGATTAATCCGGTATCATCTATATCTCCATCTAAACGATATCGATGAAAAACTCGACAGCATTCTATTTCCAACAGCTCACTCGATACGACCATATCGCATTTAAGGACATGACGAATCGACGATTCTCCTTGCAGGATATGCCGCAATACGACTGAAGAATCGAGATACCCTACCACCGGTCTTTTCGTTCCTCTCTAAGCTTCTCTAGCGGATCCACGTCGGTAAGTGGGGTAAGTTCGCCGTATTCGTATTGCGACGATGCTTCCCGTAAAAAAACAGGTTCACTTTCATACGGTGATAGCACAGCCACCGGTTGGTTATGATCAACAACAACGAGGCGGATTCCTTTTCTGACCTTTTTCAATTCAGCACTCAAATGTGCTTTTAATTTCGATATAGAAATAGTCTCCATGTGACTATTGTATGACTATTTTTTGTATTTGTCAAGAAATTTTTACAATCTCGTTTCTATTCCTCCGCCTCATTCCTCCACCTCTTCCGGCTTGACAACCCGCTGGCCCCGCTGCTTCTGCCGCACCGCCTGTTTGATGACCGGCTCATCTTCACCCGCCTCTTTCATCCGGCGTAAGAGCCGCTCCCGCATCCGGTCCGCAACCGCGGCATGGCTCTCATGGGTGATGAGGTTGTGCAGCTCGTACGGGTCCGACTTCAGGTCGTAGAGGAAATCTTCGGTGTATGTCTCCGAGCCGCTTACACCTCCTCCCGGCTGTCCCACGGCACGCACACTGTACTTCCACCGATTTGTCCGTACCGCACGGCCTACCTGCGATTCACTGATCTGGATGAATACATCGTCCTGCACTCTGTCGATCTCCCGCCTGAGAATCGGCATGAGACTTTTCCCCTGCATGTGCTCAGGGGGTGTAATCCCTGCAGCCTCTAAGAGGGTGGGGGTAAAATCCACCAGGCTTACCAGGCTCCGTACTTTGCCCCCGCCGGTGAACCCGGGCCCGTACGCTGCGGCGGGTATCCTCACCGCACTCTCGTGGCAGGCCCGCTTGTAGTCATCATAGCAGCCCTCTTCGAGGTCCCGGTTGCGCGTGCGGAAGTGGCAGCCGTGGTCCGAGGTAAACAGCACGATCGTGTTCTCGAGCAGGCCGAGGCTCTTGAGCGCGTCCACGAGCCTTCCGAACGCCTCATCGAGCCGTTTGACCATCCCGTAGTAGCCGCCCAAATGGCCCGGGGCCGTACCGATAAGCGTTGCCAGGTCGGGCGGGGTCCATCTGCCGGTGTACTTCTCCGCGTATCCGTCCGGAGCAGGATAGTCATCGGTGCTGTTCTGGAAGTGCGGCTCCAAGTGGGAGAGGAACAGGAAGAAGGGATGGTCCTTGTTGTTGTCGATATAGCGGATGGCTGCATCGGTTAAAGCATCCACCCGGTAGCCCGGAAGCTGTACCGGATTATTGTCATTGTCAAAGAGGGTCGTACTGTAGGCATCGGAGACGAACTCTAAGAGGTCCGCCCCGAGCCAGTAGTCGTAGCCGCCCCGCCTCGGTTCCGGCACAGGGGGCTGGCCGCCTGCAAATCCCGGGTCCACACCGCCTAAGTGCCACTTGCCGATGTAGCCGGTGCGGTAGCCTGCCTCCTTGAACAGTTTGGCCAGGGTCACATCATCTTCGCGGAGGGGAATGCCGTTTTTGAACACCCCGGTCTCGGTTGCGTACATCCCGGTCTGAAGGGATGAGCGGGCCGGGGCGCAGACCGGCTGACAGGTGACTGCCTGGGAGAAGTGGGTGCCTTCTGAGGCGATCCGGTCGAAGGTGGGCATGAGGTCTAACGGATTGCCGTGCACTCCGGCAGTGTCCCACCGGTGCTGGTCGGTGAAGAACACCACCACATTGGGTTGGTTATTGGTCTTTTTAGATTCAGTAGCCATTATTTTATCCTCGAGTTAGTTTATCCTAATAGGATAGAGTGCAATGCTTTGAATGTCAAGATATGGTACTTTTAAATTCTATAAGAAAAAAATATTGACATATATTGATTATAAGGTATAATAGGTTGTAAATATTATGAAAACAAGGTATAAAAGGAACTTATTTATACCTTAAAATAGAATTATAGGGATTGAGTCCGCCCGTGGAAGCACATACGTCAAGATCACAGCTTCAGAAAGCGACCGATAGTCTCAAAGCTCTCATTAACGATCTGCAGAGTGAGCATAAAAATGTCCTTCCTACCGAAAGTGAGCTGGCAGCGGAGCTGGGTATGGGGAGAAATACCGTACGAAAGGCCATTGCTGAGTTCGAGGAGAAGGGCTTGCTCGAGCGGATCCGCGGGAAGGGCACCTTTATTACACAGCAAACGAGAGAACTTACCTTTTCTAATTGGGTGAGTGAGGAGATTACATCAGAACTCTTTCTCTCCAACGCAATCGGAGATTTCCAGGATAATCATCCTGATGTATCGATTCGCGAAATCTCTATTCCATACCACGCCTATCTGCAGAAGATCCTCAGTCTCATCCTCAACGATCAATCCCCTGATATCATTCAGGTTACGCCTTTCTGGCTGCGGCGGCTGCAGAAACTCAACATATTTACACCGATCAGCGGATATGTCAGTCAAAACATCATCAAGCGGCGGTATACCACGGCGATTGATCTTGGCAAGGTAAACGGAGAGCTGTTCGCCTTGAACTGGGCGCTCTGCCCGCAGGTGCTCTACTACAACAAAGTGGTCATGGAGGAGGCCGGATTGGATCCGGACACGCCCCCTAAAACCATGGATGAACTCGCCGAGATGAGTATTAAAGTAAATGAGTGTCAAAATGAAAATCTGCATGGGTTCTGTATGCCGACAGAACTGTTCGAGTACAGTTTTTTTGATATTTATCCTCTCTTTCTTGCATTCGGGGGCGGTTTTTCAGATCCCATAGGCAATATCATCGTTGACTCAGAAGAAACGATCAGGGCTCTTTCCTGGCTCAAAGATTTCTACAAGCGGGGCGGTGTAAAAAAAGAGAACAGTGTGATCGGAGTGAGGATCCTGTTCGCCTCTAATCATCTCGCATTCATGGTCGACGGGCCTTACGGGCGCGGTAATTTCAGACAGTTGAGCGGTATGGGAAAAGAGTTCGACAAAAATTACGGTGTAACGACCATACCGAGCGGTCCGAACGGGCGGACAGAAAGTGTTATGCTTACCCACGGCTTGGCAGTCTCGAAATACTGCCGGGACCCCGAGACCGCGTATTCTTTTATCGAACGGCTGTCAACAGATGAGATTTACGCGAAGTATTATTTCGATGAGTTCGGGATGATACCGTGCAATCGAGACCTTCTTCACAAACCGCAGTTCATAGCAGATCCGTTTGCCTCGGTTTTTTTAAAACAGCTCGAAAACATCACGAACGGACCGATCGATCATCCTCTGTTTTTCAAAGCACTGCCTTACTTTCTACAGGCAGTCTCAAACGTTGTTATTCATGACCATGATCCGGCGGAAAGCCTGAAACTGGTAAAAGAGATTATAAATATGATTGCCCAAAATGATTATCTGTTGTTTCCCTGAGGAGAGAAAGGAGGTGATACGGTAAAACCTGATGAATAATTGATAGCAATGTAAAAAGCGTAATGAATGTATCGAAAACAATTTTTAAAGGAGTGCAATATGAAACGAATTATTACTGTATGTATGATTGTTTTTCTTGCTGTTTTTGCAGCCGGAATAGTATTCGGCGGTGCGCAGCAGGAAAAAGCGGCTGAATCGAAAGAACTTTCGATTTACTGGAACCCGGACCATCTCTACGACATCTACGATGAAGTAATCAATGATTACGCGGAAGA
>CAZKZZ010000226.1:0-3640 GCA_964557375.1 uncultured Spirochaetales bacterium
GTATCCGCTTTGCTCCATACAGTACTATCCCATCCATCTGCGAGAGAGGGGGCCTTAGCGGTTTTTTTAACAGTATAACTCGGTCTCATGTGTTGCTCCTTTGGGAGAAGATTACGGTTCTTGTATTGTGCGATATTGGTCACTTCCCTGCCGAACCAATCCGGCGGATTGAAAGCCTCGCTTTCTTCGACTGAAGGAAACTCTACTTCGGCAATAATCAGCCCTTCGAGTTCTTCTTCATACACATCAACTTCAATCGTGACATCCGGCCGGTTGTCAGGATGCAGGATATACCGCTTTTTTACGATACACCGATTCTCGGTCATCGGCCAGAGGGTCTCAAACTGCTCTTTAGTAAGCGTGATCTCTCCTTCCTCACGAACGAGCTGTGCGCCCTTTTTGATGGTCAAATAGTGCCGGTCGTCTTTTTCCCTGAGCCGCACTTCGGTAACATCCCGGTCTTCAGAGATATATCCCTGGCGGATCAGGTGCACAGGCGAGTTCGATACATCCGGAGGAAGTTCATCGATAAGAAACTTGCGTTCGATTTCATGCGGCATTGTTCAACAACCGGCTTTTTGTCGTCTGCCACAACTCTTCAAATGCCAATGCTGCTTTGGAGCGGGGTTTTGTTGCTATTACCGGTTCTCTGTAAAGACCCATTTTCTCAACATCAGCAGTATACGGAATCTGTACGTTTATAAAATGGCTGTCCTCCCGGCTCATTTTATCTATCAACTCTTTGTGCATCTTCTTTCGCCCCTCTACCATGGAAAAAAAGGCAAAGATATGGGAATCGTCCATCTCCCGCTTTTTAAAAAACTCGAGAAGTTTATTGTAGCCCACCACCGATAAGGAAGTTGGTATAAATGGGACGAGAACGTTGTCCGCGGCCCGGAAAACGTTTTCCGACTCCAAGGTGATATTGGGAGGACAGTCGAGAATGATGAGATCATACTCCTCCTCGAGGGGCTCGAGGACCTTTCGGAGCTGTTTTTTCGAATGCTTCATATCGTTTAGAAGCAGATCGAGCGAGCGGAAGGAAAGATCAGCAGGCAGCAGATCCAGATCTTCGAAATCAGTGCCTTTTATATTTTTCTCGAGTGATTTTCCGCCTTTGACCAGTTTCTTTGCATTGAACTTTTTTGACGGTTTGATGCGGAAATAATATGTAGCCGAGCCCTGCGGATCAAGATCGCAAAGGAGCGTGGGGATATGGTCCCTTGCAGCCAAATAGGCCAGATTCACCGCAGCTGCAGTCTTTCCCACCCCTCCTTTGATATTGTAGAGCGCTACAGTGTGCATTACCCTGCCTCCTTGTATACTGTATTTTTTCTACCCGATTTACTGAAATACCTCGAATCCTTGCTTTTCATGTACGACTCCATGGCTTTTTCAAAATCGATGCGCAGCAGCTCTTTGTTTTCCGTAATTTTTGTGATCAACCCTCCCACGGCTGCCGCGATATCCACGGCATCCTTTTGGGAAGGATGCATTTCTGAAAGATAATAGCGGAGCATCTGCTCCTGTACCGACATGTCGTTTAGGTTGCCCAATTTTTCCTGAAACGATTTGAGTCTTTTTAATAACGGTTTTATTTTGGGTTCCGGATAGAGACTCGAAAAGAGTTCGAGCAGATAACGGAGCCGTTTACATTCTATCCTGACCGTATGAAAAGCTTCATCACTTCTCAGTTTCTTTGCTTTTTTCATCTTTTTTTCTACTTTTTTAAACTGGTTCCCGATTTTTTCCGTTACCAGATCCAAAATTGGGGGCACAGCGTCAGTAACCATAGAACCGTGCGAGTCATTAGCCGCGTACCGTTCCCACCGCTGTAGAATCGACTGATACTGTTCCGATTGAAACGCCCGACGCATCTCATGAAACTTCGTTTTTCGTAATTCTCCTAAATTGTGGAAAAAAAGATTAAGCCCTTTATGAAGACGGGGCGGAAGTATCTGCCGGTACTGCTCTTCCCGGAGGATGTAAACATCGAGGTCCCTTACTTCCCCGGTCAGTCCCGCTATCCATTTCAAATCATTTTTTAGCTGATCGTTTGTTTCGGGAGAAAAAAGGCCGCAAAACTGTCTCCGTACTTCACGCAGCTGGCGTACTGCAATACGCATATCGTGCAGGTACTCAACATCAATATCATAGAGGAGGCCCTGTTCATTTTGACGCATGATTGATACGAGGCTTTTCACGAGCAGTTTTACCGCCTGAGGTGCCGGCATCTGCGGGGTAAAGTGTATATTCGGTTTTGAAGAATACGTACCGGGCACTCGATCGAGAATCGAGCTTATTTCATCGAGCAGGTTGTGGGAGCTCATTCTCAGGCCGTGATCAGTGAGAAAGGACCTAAACGTCTCGTACTCTTTGGTATATCCCCTCACCGGGCTTACCCGTACAAGGGTCCGCTTCTCTCCTAGTATAAGCAACTGCATTCTGCTTACTATCTTTTCGTCTTCGTTTACGAGGTTATACCGTTTTTCCTCGATAAATAGGTCTGCTGCAGTGAGCAGGGAACGGAGGTCAATTATCTTTCTAAGCGTATCTCGGAGATTGCCCTCCGGAAATTCCCACCAAAACCGAGGCGCCGGTCCTTCTCGAGTAAGCGATTCCGCCCTGACATGTCCGCTCCCCGTTTCAATCAGCTCATATGTCCCGTTCGACCGTTTGAGCAAATATCCCTTGTGGTAGAGCCGCCAATCAAATGTATCAAAATAGTACCTTCGCTTCGTTTCAGAACTCTGAAAACGAAGTGTAAAGGTGCGCCGTATCCGTCTCAGGACCGTCTCCGCACTCACTGCGTCTTCGAGCACAAACAGGTTTCCTTTGTTCATATCATTCCTTCTCTATCGATAATTTCAGCATAAATAGAGGTGGTCGCCAGGTCTACATGTCCGAGACTTCTCTGTACGAGCATCAGGTTTCTGCTGTTGCGGTAGAGCATGGCGGCATAGGTGTGCCGCAGCAGGCTTGGATGTACTCGCTTTTGTATCTGAGCTTTTTTTCCGTACTGTTCTAAAAACTCTCTGATATATCGGTTGTTTAATTTCTTCCCGGCAAGGGTAATGAAGAGCAGGTCCATATCTGATGCGGGGCGTATCTTTCTCCACATCCTTAAGAATTTCATCAGCGGCTGTCCGAGATGGACCGTCCGCGGCGGTTTCTGCGGCTTTTTCACTACGGTTATATCGCCTGTCTGCCAATCAATATCGTTTTCTTTGAGCCCGCCCTGAATGTAGTATTCGTCGTCAGTACCGTCCGCGGACTGTTTCTCTTTACCGGCTATCTCTGAGACCTTCAGCCCGGCGAACATCATCAGAATGATGATACAGAGGTTTCTCAGGCCGGTCGGGGTATCCGTATCCGGCACGGCAAGCAAAGCTTCGCACTCCTGTTCGGTGAGCACTTCGGGTAGTTTACGGCCTTTTTCTCGAGCTCCACTGTTCACCTGTTTCGGCCTCCTTTCCATGTAGTTCCGAATTTGAGTATTTTCGGTAGTAAAGAAGTATAGTTGATTTTACTACCTATTACAAGCTTTTTCGGTAGTAAATTTCCGTAGAGTCTTATAGAGCGAGTGCGCGCTTCTTAAAACTGTTCATTACATCCTGACGCCGGGAAATCAACAACAGGA
>CAZKZZ010000227.1:0-3637 GCA_964557375.1 uncultured Spirochaetales bacterium
CCCCTCCGGGCAATACACAGATTGTACGAAAGTTATAGAACAGACCTCGATAAACAGAGCGGAGAAAAGGCAAGAAAGGTAGGAGTACGTCGGGGAAATAACGGGTCGCTGTTCTTTCCATTATCGGTTCCTATAAAACGGGGATGCGGAATTAATATCATTCCTATTGATTTTTTCGTCTCAACTTTTTTAAAAATTTTTAACAATTGTACTGATGGAAATATCTATCATATCGTTCAGAAACAGAATACCAAGATCGAAAATATCGTAGTGTATACGGCACGGTATTTCTCACTCGAGGGGTTGAAAAGTTCATACACAAACGGGTCCAGGGCACCGTTGGACAAACTGTTCCGCATCTACAACAAGGTGTACATGCCTTATTTTCAGGATTCCCGAAAATTTTCATTTGACCATGTAAAGGAGTGCGGTATAATCCCCTCTGCCGCCGATACGTTTACGTTCGAACAGTATCGGACCTGTATGGATTACGCCCTGAAGACGGAGTGGGGAGCAAAACTGGGATTTTAGCACTACATGAAAAACGATTACAGATCACGAATCAACCGGGTCGTCGATTATATTGAAACTCATTTGCACGAAGAGCTCACTTTAGAAGAGCTGGCCGCTATTGCACATTTTTCCAAGTTCCATTTCCACCGTATTTTTATCAGTTTTACCGGAGAGACCCTGTTCCAGTTTATACAGCGGCTCAGGCTGGAGAAGGCGGCCTCCCTGCTCGTGGCTGAGCCGGACCTTCCTGTGACAGAGATTGCCTTATCCTGCGGATTTTCAGGTTCTGCATCGTTTGCCAGAGCGTTCAAGGAACATTTCTCCTGTTCCGCTTCCGAGTGGAGGAGAGAAAAACTGGTGCCTCAAACCTTGTTATACGCGGACTCAGCCCCGGCTGAATCCTCCGGAAACTCCGAAAGGAGCAATATCGGCAAAAACAATAGCAATATCGGTATACAGGACCGCAAAGAGCGAAAAGCATCCCCTACACTCTCCAGATATATTGAATACAAACAACATATTCAAATCTGGAGGATTCCAATGGAAAACGAAACGAGAACAGTACAAGTAAAAGAGCTGCCGGACATGACGCTCGCCTATATCCGGTACGTCGGTCCGTACAAGGGGGACGGAGCTTTGTTCGAACGATTGTGGGACAAGCTCTGCTCCTGGGCAGGACCAAGGGGGCTCATCAACCCGCCTGAGACCCGGTTCCTCTCCATCTATCATGACAATCCCGAATTGACCGAAGAAGACAAATTGAGGACGAGTGTGTGCATTTCCGTCCCACCGGATACCGAGGTAAGCGGGGAGGTGGGCAAGATGGACATCCCCGGCGGGAAATATGCGATGGCCCGGTTCGAGCTCGGAGAGAAGGAATACCAGGAAGCGTGGGACTGGGTGTACGGCACCTGGCTTCCGGAAAGCGGCTACGTCCCTGATGACAGACCGCCGTTCGAGCTCTACCCGCAGGAAGGTTCCGCTGAAGGAACCGGGGAATGCACCGGAGAAAAAAAGCATACGGTGGATATTTGTATCCCGGTAAAACCGATGGAATAGGGCCAGGAGGCGGGCCGGCCGTAGCAGCCGGTCCGCTTTATTTTTTTCATAGTGGTGCGAATCGTGGGGATAGAAGCAGCAGAAGTCTCTCTGCAGTAATAGGTTATAAGACCATTACTTTATAAGGAGAGCACGTATGATCACGAAACCTCCCTTCTGCCCCGACCAAACCTGCCCCAATCACCTCCACCCTCCTTCCACACGGTGGTACAGCCGTGACGGTACCTACCATAGCCAGGCCCACGGTGAGGTCCCCCGGTTTATCTGCACCACCTGCGGGAAACAGTTCTCCGCTCAAACCTTCAGCCTCGATTATCAAGTCAAACGAAAAGTCGACTACCGCTACATCTTCAACCAACTCAAATCCACAGCAGGCGTCCGGCACATCGCCCGGGACCTCGATGTTAGTGTCCGCCTCATTTTAAACCGCATCACCCGCCTCGCGCACCAAGCCCTTGCCGTGCACCGTTGCCTCTGTTCCTCCCTGACCCTCAGCGAAGATCTCGTTGCGGACGGGTTTGAGTCCTTTCTCCTCTCCCAGTACTTCCCCAACAACATCACCCTGCTCGTAGGGAAGGAGTCCCAATTCCTCTACGCTTTCGATTTTGCCCCGCTGCGGCGGAAGGGGCGGATGACAGAGCAGCAGAAGCGGCGGCGCGAGGCACTCGAAGAGCACTACCGGGCCCCACCTCACGCTATCTTCTCTTCCTTTCTTCGGATCCTCGATGAGATCGAGGGCTATGTTGCCGCGAAGAAAGCCTCTCTGCCCCTCACTCTCTACACCGATGAGCATGCGACCTATCCAAAGGCGCTTCGAAGCCATTCCGTTCTCGCTCATCTTCACGAGACAGGGACGGTACAGCACCTGCGGGTTAGCAGCAGAGCACCGCGGACCAAATCGAATCAGCTGTTTGCAGTCAACTATTATGATCGAGAGCTGCGCAAGGACAATGCGAATCATGTCCGTGAGACGGTGCAGTTCTCCCGCAATGCTGCCAATTGCATGGAGCGGATGGCAGTGTATATGTTGTATCACAATTTTTACAAACCGTATCGGATCAGAAGCGGTGTGGAGGAGGTCCATGCCGAGCGGGCAGGAGTTTCGAAGGAGGCGATCCGGGGGGAGTGGAAGAATTTCTTCACCCGGCGGCGATTCTTAAGTAGGGTGAATCTGAGTATGAGTGAGGCGATGGTGTGGCTTCGGTTTATTCCCACACCGTTGAAACAATGGGCTGAATATGTGCCGGCTTATATGTGGGATTAGGTGCGTATAGGCGGCCGGGTTATCCCCACGGTTCGCACCACTAACTATTTTTTTCGAGATGACCTAATGCTGCCTCTTTCGGGAGGATCTCTCCCACACGCACCTGTATCTCCGGAAACCGGGTAAAAATGGTGTAGATAAAATCTTTGAGCTTCTCGTGGACTCCGTTGTCGAGCGACACGTTTTCACCGGGAAGTACAGCAAGCACCTTATGGTCGTGTTCGTCACCTTCGAACATCTCCAGGATGCCGACCGGTTCGCACTGTACTTTACTTCCCGGTTTGAGCCGTTTTTCGGTGATAATGAAAGCGTCAACCGCCTCTTCATCATCCCCTTTTGTCCCGATGATAAACCCATACGGATAGGGATAGGGACGGAGCATCTCTACACTTTTAATAAATTCGAACGTGTTTTCATCGTACTTGGACTTCCTGTCAGACCCTTTGCTTACCTCGATGAATACATCAATCATAACAGTTCACACCTCCTCATCGTCAGTAAACCGGTTCAGCACCCTCAGGGCCCGAAGCGTATTCCACCTGCTCGGCTGTCCCGGTTTCTCCATCTCGAAATGGAATTGTCCGGGATGTTTCGCCTGGAGGGGCCAAGTACTGTCAGCTCTTCGTTTCTTTTTGAGGACTCGAAGAGCGTCGTCCATCCGATGGTCCCGCGAAGCTCCCGCATTCCGAAAATAATCGAGTGCACGAAGTATATCGAATTTCCACCTGCCGGGAAAGCTCAGTTTTAAAAAATCTTTGTGGATGATCTCTCCGGTGTGGTCCGAGCGGAACAACCTATGAC
>CAZKZZ010000228.1:0-3572 GCA_964557375.1 uncultured Spirochaetales bacterium
ATAGAGCGTTAGATTGCGGATCTAAAGGCCGGAGGTTCGAGTCCTCTTGGGCACGATCTCCTGCAGTGCGGTTTTCTCTGTCAGTCCCGCAGATGCCGTCAGTAGGAATATTTTTTCTGGAGAGATGCGAGAGCGGTTGAATCGGGCGGCCTCGAAAGCCGTTGAACTGCTTGTCAGTTCCGAGGGTTCGAATCCCTCTCTCTCCGGATAGTGTTTTGGAGAGATGACCGAGAGGCCGAAGGTGCACGCTTGGAAAGCGTGTGTATCCTACCCGGATACCGAGGGTTCGAATCCCTCTCTCTCCGTTTTTTCCCCTTTAGTGTTGATGGTCAGGCTTTGCGCTATCGGGCATCGCCTAACCCCGTCAGGACCGGAAGGTAGCAGCGGTACGTGATCGTCTGATGAGACGCAAGCGGCTTGGCCGGAGCTAAAGGGGCTTATTTAGAAACGAAGTAGTAGTGTAAATTGTCGTACGAAGTAACTGCAACCAAAAAACGGCCTCAAAATTTTGATGAGCTCATAGGGCAGGAGTTTGTGGTTTCCACCCTCAAAAGCTCTCTCGAACAGGGCCGGATCGCCCACGCCTATCTGTTTGCGGGGCCCCGCGGGGTTGGCAAAACATCTGCGGCACGCATTCTCGCGAAAGCACTCAACTGTGAAACAGGCCCGACCACGACCCCATGCAACACCTGTAACAACTGTCAAGAGATAGCTGCCGGTAATTCATTGGACGTTATCGAGATCGACGGCGCCTCCAATACGTCAGTCAATGATGTTCGGGAGATAAAAGATGAAGTGCTTTTTGCACCGAGTAACTCCCGGTACAAGGTGTACATCATCGATGAAGTACATATGCTCTCGAACAGCGCTTTCAACGCGCTGCTCAAAACAATAGAAGAACCGCCGCCCTACATTGTTTTTATTTTTGCGACAACCGAGATCCACAAAGTACCTCCTACAATCAGGTCACGGTGTCAGCAGTTCAACTTCCGGCTTATTCCTGTGGAAGAGATGAAAAACCAGCTCGCGGTTGTAAGTGGTGATCTCGAGGTAACAGCAGAAGATGACGCTCTGTTCTGGATAGCGAAGGAAGCAACCGGGTCCCTCCGGGATGCCTACACCCTTTATGACCAGATTGTCAGTTTCTCCGATGGAGACATTACCCTGGACAAGATAACCGCTAAGCTCGGCCTTGTCGGGTTCGAAAAGGTCAACGCGCTTGCAGAATTGCTTACCGAGGGGAACGCGGGAGCAGTGCTGGAGACTGCGGATGATATTTTAACCGGCGGGGTTTCTATCGAACAGTTTATTTTAGACCTTACCGAATATTTCCGTAACATACTGTTTATTAAAAATGATATCAAAAGGGAATCTCTGCTCGGCTGCAGTGCGGAACGGTTTTCGAAGAAAGTTATTGATACTTTCACCGTTTCTCAAATCGAAGAAGCGCTGAAACAGCTGCTGCAGTTATTTCGCAATATCCGGTTTTCTCTCAACCAGCGGTTCGAACTCGAACTGGTATTGAGTCGGTTATCCATTCTAAAAGAACACATCGAGGAGAAAGAAATCCTCGAAAAGATAAAGCAGCTTCGAACCGAAATCATGAAAGGTGAATGTCCTGCTGAGGTCTCCGAAGATTATTCCGAAGTGGTCCAAAAAAAATCTTTGCCGGTAGAGCAACATAAAGCACCCGCACACGAAGAGACCGTAGAGGAAGATCGGATAAAGGAAGAACCGAAAAAGAAAGAGGCGGCATCCAAAATAACGGGTAAACAACTTCAGGAGAAATTGGCGGAAGCGTTTAAAAAGAAAATGACACTCGCGGCGAATATCAGAGGAGCGAAACGTATCGAGTTCTCCGGGCAGACGATCACGTTTGTATTCGATAATTCATTCGCTTCAAATTCCCTGCGTCAGGACGCAGCGTCCTTGGCTGAAAAAATAAACGAGATTACCGGCAGCCGTTATGAACTCGATTTTGTCGTAGAATCGGGGGATTCCGAGACCGAGACTGGTGACCATAATGAACAGGTCGAGCTGGTAAAGCGGGTGTTTCGGGGAGAAGTCGTAGAGAAGGAGTAATGGGCTATGAATCCCATGGATATATTAAAGAACTTACAGAGTTTTCAATCTCAATTTTCGGAAGTGCAGGAGAAGATGAAGCATGTCACTGCCACAGGCACTGCCGGCGGGGATATGGTACAGATCGAGATGAACGGGCAGATGCAGATTACCAAAGTGACAATCTCTCCGGAAGTGGTGGACCCCAATGATATCGAGATGCTTCAAGACCTCATTCTCGCTGCATCCACTAATGCCGTAGAAAAAATTAAGGAAAAATTGCGGGAAGAAGTCTCCGCGCTTTCCGGCGGGCTCAATATCCCTCCCGGTTTCATGGGAATGTAGGGAGAGGAAGGAAAGTGAATATTCTCGATTCACTTATCATGAACCTCTCTAAACTCCCGGGGGTAGGCAAAAAGAGTGCCTCCCGAATAGCCTATTATCTTCTGCGACAGGAAAAACGGTATGTAGACGATCTCGCCTCGCAAATAAGGGACCTCAAAACCAAAATCAAGACCTGTTCGCGCTGTAGAAACTACTCCGACCAGGACCCCTGCGAGATTTGCAGTGATCCCTCACGGGACAGCACAGTGATTTGTGTTGTAGAGGAATCTCAGGATGTTCATACGATCGAGTCGACCCATGAATACAAAGGGACCTATTTCGTCCTGCACGGGGCGATATCCCCAATCGACGGGATAGGGCCTGAGGAGCTGAAACTGGACCGGCTGATTCGCCGGGTCATGGAAGAACCGATCAAGGAAGTAATCGTTGCAACAAATCCTACCGTAGAAGGGGATACCACCGCACTCTATCTGGCAAAAATGCTCAAAAGTTCCGGGGTTAACCTCACCAGGCTTGCTTCGGGGCTTCCTGTAGGAGGGGACCTCGAATATGCCGGTCGATTGACTCTTACACGATCTCTGAAGGGGCGTACCCCTTTCTCGTCCGAATAGCAGACCTCGAGAGGATGCCATCAACGCTCGAGGGCTCCCGTCAACTCACGGGCCGTCTTATCCAGCAGATCCGGCAGCTCCGCTGACTCCTCATCACTAAACTTGGAAAGCACATAAGAGGAGGGGGAACCACGTGAAGGCCTGCCGATCCCGATCCTGAAGCGGAAAAAGTCTTTGCCGCTCAAAAGCTGTGCTGCCGAACGCAGACCGTTGTGGCCGGCAAGACCGCCTCCCTGTTTGAGAGCAAACTCACCGAAGGGGAGTTCCAAATCATCATGAACGATGAGTATCTGCTCTCGGGACAGCTTAAAGAACGCGGCTGCCGCTGCAATGCTCTCTCCGCATTTGTTCATGTAGGTGAGAGGCTTGAGAAAAGAGATTTTCCGCCCGCCTATCAGGTAATCGGCGTACTCGCCTTTAAACTTCTTCTGCCAGGAAAGGCCGGCGGAAAAGGGGAGATGTTCTGCCAGCAGGAACCCTGCATTATGCCTTGTGTATTGATACTGGTTTCCCGGATTGCCGAGAAAGACAACCAGCCTGATCGAAGCAGTCGTA
>CAZKZZ010000229.1:0-3411 GCA_964557375.1 uncultured Spirochaetales bacterium
CGGTCCATCAGGGGCACAAAGGGCTTGCCGGAGAGACCTGGGCGTTTGAGCCGGAAAATTACTTCGGGAAATCGAGCGGCGTCAACATATTAGACCGGTCGGCGGGTAACGGAATCGTCCGGATTGCTGCTGAGGTGCTTGCACGCGAAAAACGGGAGGCAGCGCGGAATGCCTCTATCTCAAAAATACCCGAGGATGAAATAACAACCAGGACCATCCTCGCAGCACTCGAGAGCGGGGATGAGGTTGCGGTAGAAGTTATCGAACAGGCGCGTGATATCCTGGCAGGGATGCTGGTCAATGCTATGACCCTTCTCGCTCCGGATATCGTAGTCCTCGCAGGTGGACTCTGTACAGACCCGTCTTGGTATGTCGATCCGATTATAGAACGGGTACGAACATGGATGCCCATCAGAGAACTGGCTGATACCCCCATCAAGCGGGCCGAACTGTGGGATTCGGCCGTACTCTACGGGGCGGTCGCCATGGTGGAACAGGTGCTCTTTATGTGACCGTAATCAAGTTAAACGAGTCATCCATTCCCAGCTTTTTGCAGTAAGAGAATATCTTTTCACTCGGTACCTGCTCCCTTATTTCGTGGAAAATATTCCCCTCGTTTCTAATTTTTTCCCGGTGCTTACTGGTTTCTATCGGTTTTGATTTGCTCACTGCATCAACAGAGGCACGTTCGATAGCGAGGGGATTATATGAGCAGAAAAATCCGACATCCTCGACAATGGGGATATCGTTGATCGGAAAACAGTCACAGTCGGCTGTGATGTTTACGGCACAGGAGAGATACAGGGCCCTATTCTCGAGTGCAGTTGCCGCAGCATAGGCGTATTCACACACCCGCTCTAGATAGACTTCATTTTCCGCGTCCCATTTCGGTTCCATTGCTTCATAATTGCATGCTGCAACGCACTGCCCGCAGCCGATACATACCTCGTAATCAATTTTCGCTTTTTTATCGATCATCTCGATGGCTCCGACAGGGCAGACGTTAAAACAGTTCCTGCATCCAACGCAGTTGTCCGGATTCACTTCCGGTTTGGAGGAGGCGTGCTGCTCCGATTTTCCCGATACTGAAGCACACCCCATCGAGAGATTCTTTATGGTCCCACCGATTCCGCATTCGATGTGGCCTTTCAAATGGGTAAGAAAGATCACCTTGTCCGCTCTGAGGATTCCCGGTGCAAGTTTTGCCTCTTTGAAATGTTTTCCTTTTACCGGAGCAGTTATATATTCTACACTTCTCACTCCGTCCGCGGGGATGAACGGGGCCCCGACCGAGGCGTAGGTAAATCCGTGCTGAATAGCGGTGACTGCGTGGTCTATTCCGTTGTGCCTGCCCCCGCTGTAGAGCGTATTTGTATCGGTAAGATACGGCTTCCCCCCTGCTTTCTTGATTTCATCTACAATAATTCTTGCATAGTTGTGATTTACATATCCGAGATTCTCCCGCTCACCGACGTGAACTTTAATGGCAACCAGCTCCCCTTCCCGGACAAAATCCGACAAATTTGCCCGTTTCAGCAGCTTCCCGAACTTTTTTTCCAAAGAATTGCCGAACTCAACATGCATATCTGTAAAAAAAACATCGCTCATACATACTCCTTCTTTTAGTGTACTAATAAAGGGAGGCCGACAGCAAGGTAGCAAGGCAGCAGGACGGCAGCCGGAAGCAGCAGCCTTTAAGGCGCCGCCGCCTTGAAATCTCTGAATCCAAGATATAGAGTATACTATATGCCTTCTATAGAGAGAAAGAGCATCGACCGGATCAAGCCCGGAGACAATTTGGTCGCTGATGCCGGTGTGTTTGCAAAAGCGGGCCAGCCGATCGATGAAAAAACGATAAAACTGTTTGCCCGGCACAAGGTCACCTATGTACCGACAATCTCTTTAACGTACGAAGAAATCGACCGGCTCAAAGAAGAGCAGAAGAAAGATTATCTGCTCAATGCAATAAAAAAGCTCGAACAACGTTTCCAAAACACGAGAATAAAGCTTATCGAAAAAGTCTCTTCACTATACGTCCCGTTCTCGGAACTCGATCCTGGTTTCGGAGTCAAGGGAAAGAAAAAGCAGCTTACAAAGAATACGCTCTTAGAACCCGAGCCGGGCCCTCTTTATCAGCCCGATATCGATGCAGGAAGCGAACAGTTGATAACCCAAAATAATATCCGGTATCTGCAGGAGAACCTCACTTCTGTTTACGCGGTTCTCGAAAAGCTGACAAGGAGAGACAAGGAGACGCGGGGCAGTAAGAACCGAATTCCGCGGCAGCTCTACTACTCGATCAGGCTCCACAGCTATTATGAAGGCCCCCGCATCTCCACAGTCGGTAACGCCGTACCCTGGCACGCGGTCGATACGGCCCTCTACTTTCTGGTAACCATGACCAATATCAATAAGAAGCGGATCGTCGAGGGGCTGCCTCTCAGTGAATCCCGTTTCGACCCGGACACGAAAACAACCGACAATACGGTGTACAGGTACCACTCGGAGTATATCGTTGAGGCAGCCTTGGGAATTCTCCTGCACGGTATCGGCTACAGTCACGATGAAGTACACGCCCTTCTCTCCGCCAAGCCTTTTTTGGACGGAACCGACAAGGGAACGAAGAAACGGGTACGAATACTGCAGCGCAACATCAATGTCGCGAAAAACCTCTTGAGGAACAGAAGAGATATCTCTTCGATTTCGAGAATGATGGTCACCATGCAGAAGGAGTATCCGGACGGAACCGGATTCCCTCCCTTGAATGAGAACCGGTTCATTCATGAGTTTGTACGGCTGTTTCAGATAATCGATGCGTATGATTTAATGACGAATCCGATATTAGGGCGGGTACCCTACTGCAGGCAGGATGTAATTGATTACCTGTGGAACCACAGCGGCGAGTACAACTATACAAAAGAGAAGTTTGTTAAGCAGAAGCGGTATGACCGCAGTTTACTCAAAGAGTTTTTAGAGATGCTCGCTCCGTATGAAATCGGAGAGAAGGTGTATCTCTATGAAGCGGGGAACAGCAGTGTCCCCCGCTGTGTGGGCAGGGTGTTCTCCTATTTCGATTCATACATCCCGCTCATTTCGGTTCTCAAGGATGAGAGGACCGGAAAATCCTATCCCTACGGCAGGCTTCTTTTTTATCTGCCGGGCTCCCTTGCCATTATCATGGAAAACGGGACGGTCAAGAAGAAATCGAAGGTGGATTGGGTCGGGAGCCTGCGTATAGTAGATTCGCTCATCAGTCCGGGGGCCATTGATGAATACCGGGATTATCTTTTTGGTAACGAGAGGGTACTGGCAAAGCGGCTGCGGTGATCCCGGGCTTATTGATTCCGGTTTATTGCTTTCATAGTGGTGCGAATCGTGGGGATAGAATTATTGCAAAAGAAGATAGTGTAT
>CAZKZZ010000230.1:0-3301 GCA_964557375.1 uncultured Spirochaetales bacterium
ATCATGTCGGCACATCGAAGAAAGACATCGACAACTGCCTCTACAAACTGCTGACAACAAAAGAAGTCGATTACGCTGCAACGAGTGCGAAAACAAAAGAAGCTATCGTTTTGCCGGAAGAGTTCATAAACCGGTATAACAGAAGAAACCCCTGACTTCATGTACCGAGAAAAATTGACACCCCCAGGTACCCGCCGAATCCAATAATGACCGCGGCACATACCGTGAGAATTATATTGTAGACTTTGAGCGTTATCTTTCTCTTACCGATATCGACTACTGTCGATGTTGCGACATACCAGGCCAGGTCCCCTGCCTCGTGTCCCAAAAAAAACACGAGCAGTACCGGCCAATTGGCGAATGACAGATCAAAGCGGATCATGAACGCAAATCCGACAGTGGCCCACCAGACCCAAAAGTATGGATTGCTCATCGATACGAGAAGTCCCCCGAGTACAGGATTTTGTATACCTCCGCCGGCAGAAGTACTTGCCTCCCCCTCCTCTTTCGTATCGAACACATCAGGAACGCGCTTTCGGACCACATCCATAATAAGGGAGACACCCATGTACAGGAGGAACCCTCCCCCCACCACGCCGATAGTCTTTACTACTACTGAGGACCGGAGGAGCGAAGCCAGACCGAGAAGCAGTCCAATAATAATGGCCGATTCGAGGAGCGCGTGCCCGGTAATTACCCAGGCCCCTACGAGAAATCCCCGCTTATTCGTACGTAATGTTTTTACAATTGTATACGTAAGAAGAGGACCGGGCACAAGGGCACCGGTGAGGGCCACTAGAAAAGAGAAACCGAAAACGGACCAAAACAGAGCAATATCCATACGTACTTCTATTTATAAAGAGTAACAGCGATTTTTTCTACCGCCAGCATAAAATCAGCTGAAATACGCGGGGCGAAAAAGGCGATACCTGGCATCTCCGGAGCGTTCTCTTTTATAAAGACCATGCGCTTCTTTGCAGCCTCCGGACTCCTGAGCCATTTATTCGGATCGAGCCCCAGTGCAAAAACACATTTCGTGCTGATTCCATTTTCCCGCGCCAGTCGTACATTTGTATCGAAATTGATAGGGAACCTTAGGGAAACCGCCGGAAAATACGATTCGAGCAGAACGAGATCCGCGTACTGTTTATACATCTCACAGTACAAATCGTTTAGCAATCCGGTATGCCACACCACGATAAATCCATGGGGATGGTTCTCCCGGACAACTGCAAGTGTGTCCCGTATCTTCCGTATCTCCTTTTTACTGTTCCAGCCGAACTCATCGATTGCAATACCGTAATGGCCCGCCTCGAATTTTGAAGACCATTTCCGGGCCAGGTCCTCGACCTCCCGGTCGAGATACACGTTCCCTCCCGCCCAATCGAGGGGGATTACTCCCCGGTCAAGCCAGCCGTCTACATGTTTGCGGGGGTCTTCATCACCGGGGTTTGATTTATCCCCCGCCCACACATCATTTACCATATAGGTTGCTTCGGTAAGGAGCAGCCGATTGCGTGCCCAAAACAGGATAACCGGTGTCCGGGGAAGAGCCTCTTCTGCCACCGTTCCTGTCGGCGTTTCTGCCGTCGCTTCTGCAGGCGGGTCCGGCATGGCGGTGCAGCCGCACATCATCAAGAAAAAGAAAACAGGAACAAGCGATGTATACCTCAATAGTTGCGCTCCGCGGGAAACTGCATAATTTTATCATACACGAACTTACGAATATCGGTATCGATCTCTTTCGCCGCGTCCCAGAACTGTTCCGCCACCGTCCGGTTGTCGAATACTCCATCAGTTACGAGAATCGGAGACATCTGTGAATCCGCTCTCTCCTCCCCGTCGTCCACACGAGTGTGCATGTACCCGCCCCGTTTCTGCCAGGTGATAGCCCGTTCATGAAACGATTTGTCGTAGGAGAGCTGAAAGGCAGTGATAAGGTCCTTCTTGTCTTGCCAGACGAAGAGGTCGAAATAGTGGTCCATGAACCACCGCTTTGTCCTGTTCGGAGTATCCTGTTTTACCTGTTTTATTTCATACAGCATATTACACAAACTCCTGCAAGGGTAGTGAGAATATAAAAACACACCCTTCCCCTTCCGTGCTTTCAACGTTCCATGTACCGCCCAACAGGGTGATGAATCTTCGTACCATCGTCAACCCCAGCCCGATTCCGCCGTACCTCCGGGTTGTTGAATCATCCCCCGGGGAAAAATCAGCGAACAACCGGTCCAGCTTCTCCTTCGGAATTCCGACCCCGGTATCTTTTACCGAGAACCGAACCGACAGATCATTCCGTTCTGACCGCTCCGCATCGAGAGCAACGGAGATCGCTCCGCTCTCGGTGAACTTCACCGCATTATCGAGCAGTTTAGTTAGAATCTGACTGATTGCAGATACATCACCGACCAGTATTTCAGGCACACTGCCATCAATAGAAGAAGTGAGCTCTATTGATTTCGCACGCGCACGGTCCGCGATGGTTCCCAGTACCGAATCGATCAGCTCCCTGCTGGAAAACGGTTCCCGCAAGATCTCTCTGCCCTCTGATTCGATACGGCTCAACGTAACTAAGTCCTGGACCATTCCCATCAATTTCTCCGCGGAACTCTTTATATCCCCCACGTACTCCATCTGTTCCGCTTCCAACTCCGTCTCGAGTAGAATATCGGTCAACCCGATAATCGGATGGATCGGGGTAAGCAGCTCATGTGTGATATTTGCGAGGAAAGCGCCTTTCGCGCGGTTCGCTTCTTCCGCTTTCTCTTTTGCTTCGATCAGGTTTTTCTCGAGCATTTTACGATCGGTGATATCCATGGAAATTCCGCAGAGCGTATACACCTCGCCCCCGCCCAATTGAAGAGGGAATTTAACAGAGATATTGACCTGTTCACGGTCTTCTAATGAAAAATGCTCTTCAAAGGTGACGGCCCTCTTCTCCTCCATTACCCGTAAATCGTTCTCTCGATATTCCCGGGCAACAGCTTCGTTGTAGAGTTCAAAGTCGGTCCTGCCGATTACCTCCTCGTAGGAGTACCCCGCTATCTTGGTATAGTATTTATTGACCTCAACATACCGGCCTTCCGCATCTTTGATGTACGTGGCCACAGGGATATTTTCGATAAGCATTTTAAACAGCTTTTCGCTTTCTTTTCGTTCACTCTGCGCTTTGACCCGCTCGAGTACTTCGTTCTTCAATGTATTGTTTGCTACCTGCAGTTCCGCAGTCCGCTCCCGTACTGTTTTCTCGAGCCGATTTTGGTGGGCATTGAGCAGTTCTTCCGCCTTTTTCCGCTCGGTT
>CAZKZZ010000231.1:0-3298 GCA_964557375.1 uncultured Spirochaetales bacterium
TAAACGGTGTCGATCTGCAGACCGTCCCATTGAAGGAATCGGCCAAAACGATGGCGGCCGTACTCCAGGAAAGCTCAACTGAGTTTCATATAAAGGTTTTTGAAGTTGTGTTGATGGGACGGTCCCCGCACAAGGAATTGTTGGAACGCGATAATGACGAAGATTATGAGTTTGCCCTTAAAGCACTCGAGGAGGTTGGGATGACCGACCTTGTGGGCCGTGATTTCAATACCCTCTCGGGGGGAGAGAAACAGCGGGTCCTTCTTGCCCGGGCACTCTGCGGGCAGGCCCAATTTCTTATCCTCGATGAGCCGACGAACCATCTCGATATACGATACCAGCTGGAAATCATGGACCTGGTCCGGGGACTCAATGTCTCGACGATCGCCGCCCTTCATGATCTCAACCTTGCCGCGCAGTTCTGCGACCGAGTTGTTGTCATCGAGAAGGGGCGGATCGTCTCATCCGGTACACCGGAAGAAGTACTTACTGCAGACCTTATCAAAGAAGTGTACGGAGTTACGGCGAAGATAGATGTTCAGCCCGAAACCGATAAAATCTCGATTACGTATATCCCTTCCCCTGCAGCTCGTAAGCCCGCTGTTCTACTCACATAGAAAATACCCTTTTACAAATCAGCACCTCATACTGTATAGTTGTTGCTATGAGTACGGATCGGGATAAAAAAACTCCCTTTCATGAGAAAATACTCTACGAACGGCTTTTCCGCCAGGCAAATGATGCTATCGTTCTGTTTAATATCGAGGACAAGATAATTGATGTAAATGAAAGTGCGTGCAGGCTGTTCGGCTATACGCGGGAAGAGTTTCTCGATCTAAGCGTTTCAGACCTGATTCCGGAAGAACGCCGGCTGCCCGTCAGCGAATGTATAAAAAGTGAGCTGCACACGCACGGGAGGAAACCGTTCGAGACCGTTGACGTCAAAAAAGACGGGACCCGGTTTTTTGCTGAAATTACCCATACGAAGGTCTTCTTCTCAGAAGCACGCTATGTTTTCTCGGTCGTACGGGACATATCAGCCCGTAAACAGATGGAGGCAGAACTGCGCATATCCGAGGCTCTAGAAAAGTCTATTATCGAAAGCCCCGCCAGCATAAACATCTGGGCTATTGATCGAAACTACCGGTATACTTTCTTTAATAAGGCCCACCGGGATGGGATGCTCCTGTTTTGGGATGTGGAAATCGAGATCGGTTCTTCTGTACTCACCTATATCAAGGACCCTGAATACAGAAATAGAATAAAAAAGCAGTACGATCGAATACTCGATGGAGTAGAGTTCTCATCGGTTGATGAATTGGCAGGACCGAAAGGAGAAAAACATTATTTCGAAAACATCGGCAGCCCAATACGGGACAACTCCGGAGTTATTACTGGTGCCACGATATTTACTACTGATATTACTGAACGGGTCCGTTTGGAACAAGAGCTTCGCGAGTTAATCGCTCTGCAGCAGTCAATTATTAACAGCCCGCCGGATGTTCTTATCCATTCGATTGACCGGGATTACCGGTATCTGTTTTTCAACAACGCCCATAAACGGGCCATGGAAGAAGTGTGGGGCGTCGGGCCACATCTAGGTGATAATGTTTTGGAACTTATAACTGATCCGGTCTATCGGGAAGATGTGAGAATACATTTTGACCGTGCTCTCAAAGGGGACAACTTCTGCGAAATAGATCATTTTATTGATACGAAAGGCGAAAAAAGATATTTTGAGTGTATTTCCGCGCCTGTCAAGAACCCTTTGGGACAGATCATTGGAATAACCATTTTCAATATTGATATCACCGAGCGTATTCTTGCGGAAGAGAAGATAAAAGAAAGTCTCAAAGAAAAAGAGATATTGTTGAAAGAGATACATCACCGGGTAAAGAATAATCTGCAGGTGATAATCAGCATGCTTAATCTGCAGATTTCCGCCAGCGGGGATGATACGGTCAAAACAGTTCTCTCAGAAAGTCAGAACCGTATCACTTCGATGGCCATGATACATGAACAGCTGTATCAATCGGAATCTCTAGCCCGGATAAACATGCGGGATTATCTCTCCTCTCTGGTTTCGTTTGTCGTGGATTCGTTTACAACGGGACCTTCCGCAGTTTCTTTCGACTTTTCAATCTCCGAAGTTAATCTCGACATCGATACCGCCATTCCTGTCGGCCTTATCGTCAATGAATTAGTTTCAAACAGCATGAAGTACGCCTTCAAAGAAGAAGATGAGGGTGCCCTGCGGCTCACCCTGGAAGCGAAAGATGATCGGTATTACCAACTGACTGTCGAAGACAATGGAGTCGGTCTGCCTTCAAATTTGGAGCAGGGGAGGAATGGGAAGCTCGGTTTACAGATGGTAGCCGCACTCGCCGAACAGCTCGGGGGAGATTTTACAGTTATCAATGGAGCTGATGAGCGGGGAGTGAAGGCGACAGTAACATTTCTTTCGGAAAAACCGTAAATAGATCAGCCTATTTAGAAAATATCAAAAACATGTTGAACCCCGCAATAAGTACGGCAAGAACGGTAAACCCCACCCCGATGAGCCTCTGCATACTGTCGAACCGTTTGTTCATGTCCTCGAAGCGCTGATTGAAGTCTTCAAATCTTCTGTTTTGTACCTCGGACCGCTCATCCATCTGTTTCTGCAGTGCTTCGAAGTGTCTATCCTGTGCGGTAAACCGCTCATCCATCTGCTTCTGCAGTGCTTCGAAGTGTCTATCCTGTGCGGTAAACCGCTCATCCAGCTGCTTCTGCAGTGCTTCAAAGCGCACGTCTATTTGTTTTTGCATCGCTTCAAAACGTTTGTCCTGGGCAGCGAACCGCTCTTCCATGAGAGCAAACCCCTGCTTCATCGAAGAAGAGAGCTCCTTGAGCTCATTGAGGATTGCTGTGTGGTCCCTGTCATAGGTTTGCTGTTCGACGAGCCGCTCTGCTATCAATTGTGCGGAACGGTGCAGGGAATCAGGGTCCTTTACCTGAAACGCATCCTTGAGTTCCCGTTCCAGTATGTCGGCAAGTTCTTCCATAGTCACTCCTTTATTATAATGGGTTTCTATATATATAAAAAGGGAAAAAACGGGCTGCTGCTTCAGAAAAAGCGTAAAAAAATTTAAAAAAATTCGTTACAGCGTCGGAACTTTGGAGGTAAAGAAAAATACAGCAAAGATGAGGAGCAGTACTCCGGAGACGAGTCTGCTATATCGACCGTATGCTGCGAAGAGTTTGGAGGCAACTCCCCGGGCGATAAAAAAGGCAATAGCTACGAGAAGGAGAAATACAA
>CAZKZZ010000232.1:0-2898 GCA_964557375.1 uncultured Spirochaetales bacterium
ATCTCGCCGTTGGAAAGGGCGGTTTGGGAGATAGCAGGCCCTACATTGACCGCTTCCGTTCCCCAATCGATAGGGCCCCAATGGTTGGTTTTATCAGGATCGGGCGGGGTATAGGTTTCCAGGGCGTCCCATGATTCTAATGGGTGTTTAATCACCGCTCCCATAATGCCGCTAAAGGCGGTTTTCCATACACACCCCCAAGGGTCGGTGTACGGCTCTCCGGCACGGACCCAGGGCGGGTGTTCGACCGCGACCGGTTCAGGCTGTCTTTTGAAATCGGGGAACAGTACCGGGTGTGCTTCCATCAAGTCCTGCAGGCGGTCGTGCGGGTAATGTTCCCAGCAGGAGCTGTTTATATGGTAGGTTGTGGGGATATAATCAGGTTTTTCGAAATGGACGGTTCTCAGCAGATTTTCCCGTTCAGTCATGATAGAAGTGCCTCCTTTTCCCGTTTTATTGTGCTGTCGATGGGGACTATACCGAAACAGCTAACGTACGGTAAGTAACTACCTGTTCTGTTTTCTTAAGTATAGAGGATAATCACTTTTTGTAAAGTATTGGATACGATTTTTATATCTTTTGCTACGAAATAGAAGTACCTTTGTGGTAGAGCCGCAACGAAGAAACTGCTGTACTGTACGACTCCAGTTGATTTTACCCGTCTGGAAATACCAATACCACTTGTCGGATCAACTTATATATATATAACCCTTTCGCTCTATGCGGGGGGAACCACTGAATTGGAGGATTCATATGATAAAAAACGAAAAAACCAAACTGTACGTAAACCGTATTGTAGCCTTTCTGCTCGGAGGATTATTGATGTTCGCCGTCATGAGCTTTACTGTAGTTAAAAATGTCAAGACCCAGAATGCTGAAATTACCTCAGCGCTTGATACCTCGCGGTATGAAGCAGGGAGACTGCTCGAGGATGCTCGGGCCCAGCTTGCAAGCGGAGATTACAGTGAAGCTAAGAAGTCGCTTACAATCTTGTTTGAAAACCAGCCCGGTTCGGCCGAAGCGGCTGAAGGAAAGAAGCTGATGTCGACTATCGAGACAGCTGAAATAAAGGCCGACGAACAGTGGCAAGAAGTGTTGCCGGACATACGTGAACAATGGTCCAAAAACATGATAGCGGAATTGCGGGAAAAAGCGGATGCTGAGAGGGAAAAGCTCGAAAGCGAGATGGACACAAGAATTGCTCAGGCGTGGGATAAGGAAAAAGAACAGATCCGCGAGGAGTGGGAACAGCAGAGATAAGGAACAGCAGCGATAAGCCGGAAAAACTGTTCTACAAAGAGGACCCGCCGTTTTTCGGCGGGTTTTTGTTTTTCATGCACCTGCTTTTTGAGCGCAGACGTCGTTGACAATTTCTACCGCTCCTGGTAAAGAGTGGAACCATGAATAAAAAGATGCTTATTATCGGGGCCGGAAAAATCGGCCGGGGGTTTTTAGCGGATATTTTCGGGCGTTCCGGATATGGGCTGATTGTAGCGGACACCGCCGAAGAATTGGTCGATGCACTCAATCGACAGGGACAATACACCCTTGTCAATATACCGGGCAAAGACAAACGGGAAGAAGTTTCTATCAGTGTCGAACAAGCACTGCATACGGAAAAACATCGTGAGCAGATAATCGAACAGATCGCTTCAGTTCCGCTAATCGGTGTGGCCGTATTTCCGGGTGCTTTTGACGGTGTGGCAGAGCTGCTTGCAGCCGGAATCAGCCGAAAGGCTGAAAGCGGTCCCGATACCAAGGAGAATCCGCTCGATATCATTATCTGCGCAAATGTGGTCGGACCCGCGCAGATGCTCCGCGAACGGATTGAGAGCCGGCTCACTGAAGCGGGCAAAAAACTTTTCGCCGGGTCGGTCGGTCTGGTCGACTCATTAGTGGTACGCATCGGAATAGAACCGACCTCCGAAATGAAACAGGAAGACCCGCTGACAGTCGTTACGAACGGGTTCCCCCATCTGGTCGCCGATAAGACCGGTTTCAAGGGGACACTGCCCGATGTTGACGGGCTCGAGTTTACCGAGAACATCGGGCGGGATGAAATCAGGAAAATCTATACCTACAATATGATCCATGCTGTTTTTGCCTATCTCGGGGCGCAGAAAGGGTACACCGATGCGCTCGAGAGTTTAGGTGATGAGCAGATTATGGCCTGCGCCCGGGGTGCTTTAGAAGAGGCGGGTACGGGTCTGCAAAATGAATATGGTCTCACCGATGAAGAACGGACTAAGTGGTACGACGAAGTAATGACAAACATGACAAATCCGGCCCTTGCCGACAGCATTGCCCGTATCGGCAGGGACCCGAAGCGGAAACTCGAGAGGGAGGGCAGGCTGACCGGAGCGGCACTGCTCTGCAAAAAGCACGGGTACTATCCGCACTATCTCTGTAAAGCGATCGGAGCAGCTCTTCTGTTCCATCCGGAGGGGGACCCGTCCGCTCCCGAGATCGAAGAAGAGCTAAAGCGCAGTGATAGTAAGACTGTTATCAAGAAGTACTGCGGGCTCGACCGGGAGCCGGAGCTGGTACAGATGATCCATGAACAGTACCGGAAGGCAAAGGAAGGTACACTGTTCGATGAAGACCCGTCCCGGGTCGAAGTGCTGAAACGGGCCTACCATCTCGGTTTTGAAAAGGAAAAAGTATTTCACGGGTGTGCCCAATGTACCCTGGCTGCCCTATTCGAGCTTACCGGTAATGAACAGCCCCTGCTGTTTCAAGCTGCAAGCGGGCTTGCAGGCGGTATCGGACTGAGCGGAGACGGATCATGTGGAGGATATACCGGAGGCATTATGTACATGGGAAGTTATGCGGGGAGGCGTCTTGAGCACATCGACGGGGACAAAGAGGCCCAGTATAAATCGTTCGAGATGGCCCAAA
>CAZKZZ010000233.1:0-2664 GCA_964557375.1 uncultured Spirochaetales bacterium
GGAATGTATTTCAAAAAAAATACTAATCTGCTTTTCAGTCATGATGATGTTCCCTTTCTAAAAGTGAAAAGACACATTATAACGTTGTTCGAAACCTTGTTATAATCGATCAGGGTAATTAGAAATAATACCGTCCACACCGGCCTGCTTCATCCGTGCAATGGCATCCGGGTCATTCACGGTCCACACGTATACGAGGAGTCCGTGCTCATGGAATTCTGCTACAAAGCTTTTGTTGACACGGCGGTAAGGGGGATGGACCGAGACGGCCTTGATCTCGCGTGTAAACTCATACAGCGACGGAGTCCGATCGGCAACGATATCTGCAAGCAATACCCCAACTGGAACGTCCGGATTACATCCTCGAAACGCCGCCAGCTCCGTTTGGCTGAAAGAAGAGATGAGGAAATCATCATATTCCCATGACGAATCACGGATGCATGTATCGATCATCTCGGAGACCGGCCCTGCAGTCCCTTCCCCTTTCAATTCGATGTTGACCCGCACTCTCCCCTCCGCGAGGTCCAGCACTTCGGCTAATGTGGGAATGTGCTCTCCTCCTCCTGCATCCAGGGTCTCGAGCTCCTCAAGGGTTTTCTGCTTTACAGGGCCGGTCCCGTTCGTTGTTCTGTCTGCCGAATCATCATGGATGACTACCACCTCCCCGGACTTACACCTATGAACATCTAATTCAATCATATTAACATTCAATTCGATTGCCTTCTCAAACGAGAGGAGCGTATTCTCGGGCGCGTATCCCATTGCTCCACGGTGTCCTATCTTTTTAATCATAATTGTTTTCTCATCTTATTCTTATGCGGAATTAATCATTACTTCACCAATTACTAACATAACTATTTTAAACAGAAAAGTAACAAATTTTCCAGGAGGGATACATGCTATATAAATTGTTCATGAGGTTCAGCGCCGTTGTGATAATGGTGTTGATAGCCGCAACGGTATGGGCCGGAGGTTCGAAAGAGAAGGATGAGGCAGAGCAGGAAGATCAGATTCAGAAAACGGAGGCACAAAGCGAGGCGCCTACTGAGCTTTATTTCTGGTTCGCATTCAGTGATGAACCCCGCTCGAACTGGATAAAAAACCGTGCTGAAGAGTTCAACAAAATGCAAGACGATTACAAAGTGGTTGCAGAACGGAAAGGCAGTTACCGGGAAACTCTGCAGGCAGCAGCCCTCGCCGCGCGCCAGGGAGATCCTCCCCACGCTGCTCAACTTTTCGAGGTCGGCAGTCAACTCGCCTATGATTCCGGGATCTTCAAACCGGTCGGTGACATCGGGACCTTTGATACCAGCGATTACATCGAACCGGTACTCAATTACTACACGATCAATGGAGATGTTCACTCCATACCCTTTAACAGCTCGAGTCCGATTCTATACACCAACAAGGACAAGATGAGAGAGGCCGGCCTCGATCCGGACGATCCTCCCGAGACGTTCGAAGAGCTCACCGCTGCTCTAGAACAGGCACGTTCCGCGGGAGTAGAAGGAGCAAAAGTCGGATTCAATCTTCATTCATGGTTTTTTGAACAGTGGATTGCCGAACAAGGGGCGAACCTTGTCAACAACGACAATGGGCGATCGGCACGGGCAACCGAGACCAATCTGACCAGCCCCGCGGTAAAGCGTATCATGAACTGGGTCAAGGAACTCAACGATAACGACTTCTATACCTATACCGGCAAGCTCGAAGACTGGGGCGGAAGTGACGCCATCTTCCAGGAAGAGCAAGCAATGTTTCATATAACTTCCACCGCTGATATCGGTAACATTGCAAGCGCAGTAGAAGGCAAATTCGAACTCGGTACGGGCAGACTCCCCATGCCGGAAGGGATAAAACGAAACGGTGTCGTAATCGGCGGTGCAAGCATCTGGATTCTCGACGGTCATCCCACCGAAGACCTCGAAGCGACACGAGATTTCGTACTCTATATGACCAACACCGAAAACATGGTGAGCTGGCACAAGCTGACCGGCTATTATCCGGTACGCTACTCTTCTATCGATGCACTCGAAGACGAGGGTTGGTTTACGAAATATCCGGAGCGGACCATCGCTTTTACCCAGTTGACCGAAACCATACCCAACAGCGCCACTGCCGGAGCATTGATGGGAAGCTTCCTCGACACCCGAACGATCATCGAAGAGGCGGTACAAAAGGTACTCTCAGGGGCAAGTGTCGATTCCGCTCTCTCGGAAGCGAAAAAACTCGCTGATACAAAACTGAAAGAATACAATTCGAACCTGTAAGGTTCACATTTCATTCATTTCGATGAAAAACAGGACGTCGTGCGGCCGTAGGGCCTGCTCGGCGTCCTCAATTATTGGAGGATGTATGGAGTACCGACCGATTTACAAACACCGATTTACTCCCTGGCTGCTACTGCTCCCCACCTTTCTTATATTGATTATATTCCTCTACTACCCGGCCCTCCAGTCGATTGTCCTGAGTCTGTACCGGAGCAATCTCTTTTTAGGAACCAGGAAGTTTATCGGATTTGAAAACTACGAAAACTTGTTTACAGGGCCGCTCTCCCCTGCGTTCAGGCAGGTGTTTGTTCAGACCATCATTTTTGGTTTTGCCGTCATTTTTCCGGGAATCAGCATCTCCCTGATCATCGCGGTACAGGCAAACAAAAAAATC
>CAZKZZ010000234.1:0-2545 GCA_964557375.1 uncultured Spirochaetales bacterium
GTGTGCAGCGCAAACTGTTTAAAATCACGCAGGCTGTACTCCTTGACCTTTTGGTACACCTGTTCCCGGTCTTCTTCGGTCTGCTCGAGAGCACGGTCTAAGTACATTAGTTTTTTTAGCCCGTCTTCCTCGGTAAAATCGACTGTGTCGAGCTCCTCCTCGTGCCGCATTAAAACGTCCCCTATTTTAGCATACTCCTTTGCAGTTTTATACTTGATAGGGATCCTCTCCGCCTCGAGATACTGCATAAAGTTATCAGCACCCGCCTGACGGTACAGTTTCTTTCGGTCGATATTGGCAAGGGATTTACACACCGCTGCTTTGGAAAGGACGACTCCCTGAATGGTATGACGGATACCCCGCTCTATTTCCTGAAGATTGTCCGAATTGATAAAATCCAGAGATACAGGCTCGATCGCACTGTCTGTTCCACCTGTTCCGTATACTCCCCCGGATCTGTGGAGCTTACCGAGTTTGGCATTCAGCTCATTGAGTTTCTCTAACAGTTTTGATCGATCTTCATCTTCCATTTTGCAACATATATCTTAGTAACTTACATCTCCCGCCGACCTATCTCCTCTAAACCAGGGGATAAAGGGAGAAGTTCTGCTCTTATATTCGCTGTAACCCGGTTTTCTCTGCTCCTCCCGTTCTTCCATCATAGGAATACTTATAAACAGAAACAGGAGAGTCATTGCCGCAGGCCCGATTATAGTCCACCAGTACGCGGGGGAGGCGGCAAGACCAAACAAAAACAGCCCCCACCAGAAAGATACTTCGCCGAAATAGTTCGGGTGCCTCGAATACGCCCACAACCCTTCTTCGCACACATCATGCTTTCCCGCTTTTTGAATGCGGAACCGAAAAAGCTGTTTGTCGGCGATAGTTTCGATGAGCACAGCACCGCCTGTTACTGCAATTGCAGCAACATCAAGAATGTTAAACCCACGTGTGTGGACCGTTACTGCCGGATAGAGTGATAAGCACCCAAAAAAAACGAGCAGTGTCGGAAAAAAGTGGATCCCGCCGAAACTGACCAGCCAGTAGCGTTTTCCATGGTTTTCCCGAAAATCCCTATAGCGCCAGTCCTCATGGCTCAAGTCTGTCCATTGATGGGCCCAATTGTAGGTAAGCCGCGCACCCCAAAAAAGAACGAGAGCAAAAACGAAAACAAGCCGGATTGTAACGAGCTCCCCAGCGGCCGTGAACCAGTACAGGGCGATCAGCGGTGGTGCGACACTCCAGTAGGGGTCATACATACTCGAATTATTCACGATAACACTGAATAGAAAAATAATCACCGTAGCAGCGCCGTCAGCTATGGCGGCTTTGATTATCGGATTATATTCCGGTAACGCCCGTATGATAAGCCAGGCGACTCCTACTGCAATAATATAGGCGATAATAAACAAAAAAATTCCGCGTTTTCTCTGCTGCTGTTCCACTTGCGTGCCTCCTAACGGTTATTTATTGATCTTTTCGCGGGCCTTATCCTCTAATCGTAATCGGAAAATCACTTCGGTGCAAGCAGCTCTTCAATTGCCCCGATCATATTTTTCCTTCTTGATATTTTCTATTTCATCCCTGATCAGTGCCGCCTGTTCGAACTCCAGGTTCTTCGCGTGTTCGAACATCTCGTTTTCAAGCGCTTTGATCAGTTTTGCCCGTTCTTTCGGGTTTATGATGTTGTAGCTGTTTTTCAAAAGCTCGATAGAAACGGTTTCCGTTTTTCGTTTCTCCTCTTTCTTCCGAATCAAGATGTCCTGGATCGTTTTCTTGATCGTTTGAGGGGTAATACCGTGCTCCCGGTTATACTCTTCCTGAATGGAACGGCGCCGTTCGGTCTCATCGATCGCTTCTTTCATTGCGTCGGAGATACGGTCTGCATACATGATGACCTTGCCGTTGACGTTCCGTGCCGCCCGGCCGATGATCTGGATAAGAGAGATGGAAGAGCGGAGAAATCCGATTTTATCCGCATCGAGAATTGCAATGAGGGACACTTCGGGAAGGTCGAGCCCCTCCCGAAGCAGATTGATCCCGACCAGTACATCGAACTCACCGAGGCGCAAATCGCGCAGGATCTCCACCCGCTCAATAGTTTCGATGTCCGAGTGCAGATACCGCACCCGCAGTCCCATGTCGACAAAATAATCGGTCAGGTCCTCGGCCATTTTTTTAGTCAGTGTCGTTACCAGGGTCCGCTCTCCCTGTTTTATCCGTTCTCGTATCTCTCCGTAGAGGTCTTCGATCTGCCCTTCCGTCGAGCGCACCTCGAGTCGGGGGTCGAGCAGTCCCGTCGGTCTGATGATCTGTTCAACGATCCGATCGGAGCGGTTCAATTCATAATCCCGGGGAGTGGCTGAGACGAAAACGGTCCGATCGAGCATCTGTTCGAACTCGGAAAACACGAGAGGGCGGTTATCGAGGGCGGACGGGAGCCTGAATCCGAAGTCTACGAGGGACTGTTTGCGGGCCCGGTCTCCTTCGTACATCCCGCCGATCTGGGGGATGGTCACATGAGACTCGTCGATAAAGGTGAGAT
>CAZKZZ010000235.1:0-2457 GCA_964557375.1 uncultured Spirochaetales bacterium
CGGGCTCCCTGTTGTTATATGCCGGTTTTTCAATGTAATCGGGCCGAACCAGACCGGTGATTACGGGATGGTCGTCCCTCGGTTTATCGAGCGGGCGGTAAAGAACCAACCGATCCCCGTTTTCGGAGACGGGAGCCAGTCCCGGACGTTTACCTATATCGATGACGTGGTAAAAGCGGTAATGAAGATGATGGAAACTCCCGAATGTGTTGGAGAGATCATGAACTTGGGCGGAGAGGAAGAGATTACTATCCGAGAGCTGGCAGAGAGGGTAATCGAATTGTCCGGCTCATCCTCTCCGATCGAAACGGTCCCCTATGATAAAGTGTACACCAAGGATTTCGACGATATGCGAAGACGTGTCCCTTCGCTTGATAAAGCAAAACGGCTTATCGGGTATTCACCCCGGTACTCTCTCGATGAGGCCCTCGAACAGTTGATAGCGATCGCGGGTGGAAAATAAAAGCATTACCCGGTGGGACGAACTGGTGCCGTTTCTCTTTGCGGTGACAGCACTTTTCCTCCTGATGGTAATACCATTATTGCTCATGTTCCCCTGGACATTGGAAAAACTGGAAAAACGGGATATAGTTAAACCTGCGGATGTTATTGTCATCCTCGAAGGAAGCATACACGAACGGATCAGGCACGCCTTCGAGCTTGCCGAAAACGGGTATGCTTCGGTACTTTATTATCCCAATCCGTTTTACGAGCAGAACCGGGACTATCTGAGAACTCGAACTGAAGAAACTAAAGGAACGCTTCAGGTTGTTACCGGTCCGGGTGCGGATTCTACTTATGAGGAGGCGGTATTAACGCGGGAGTTTTGTGATAGTCGGGGGTACACCTCACTGTTGTTGGTAACTTCACCCTACCACAGCTACCGGGCCTGGTGGGTGTTCCGCCGGGTCATGCCCGAGAGGGAGATTATCTCCGCTCCTGTTCCGTATAAGCGTTCGTGGAAAGGAGAAGAGGGGATAGATGTTGAGCACCGGCATGTACGGTTTGCCGACAGTGAACGGAAAAAGTTTTTATTCTATTATATCTTGTATGGTTGGCGGAGCTATTTTAAATGAACGATAAAAACGAAAGATATGAACAATATGAGCAGACGTTTTCGCTTCTCGATATATTCTCGGTTATCGCGAAACATTGGCGGCTTGTTTTCTTCTCTGTTCTGCTTACAGCAGTCTTGATCGTAGGCTATATGGAATATACGGCGAATGCCCCTATCGATGCGCCCTACAACGAATTGCCCGATGAGTACAATGCGACGGTAAAGGTTAAAATCGACCCCGGCTCGGGAGGAACAGCTGCTTCCGTACTTGCCCAGTCCGGATTGGCTGCAATTGCCGGGAGCAGAGGAACAGTCGGAGAGAACATCACCCTTGCTCAAACCATCCTCATGGGCCCGACACTTTCTCAGCAGATTGCACGGGATGTTAATAAGGAAAAAGACATGGACCCCCCGTTGTCCGGCGGAGATGTGAAAAGGGGGCTATCTTCCTTGTATGACCCGGCAAAACCGATTCTGCTGTCGGTCATTTTCCGCCACCATGATCGGGATTTCGCAAAGTATATTGCCGATAAGGCGGTCGAACATTTGGAAATGCGGTTTAAAGAGCTTTCCAGCAGCAGGCTGACGTACAAAAAACAGTTTATCGAAGAGCGGCTCGAACAGGTCCAGGACCAGTTGGAAGAAGCGGAAGAGAAAATGTTACGTTTTCAGCAGGAAGAAGGTATAATAGAAATCGATACCGATGTGACCGACACCGGTATGTTCTACGTCAAGGACATTGTGTTCTCTACCTACATTCCCCGGGAAGAACGGCAGGAAATTACAACCCAATATCTAAATATGGAACGGGATTTAGTCGTCTTGGAACAGATGTACTCGACTCTTATGAAACAATACGAAGTTGCGAAAATTGAAGAGATGGACGAATCGAAAACCTTTCAGATAATCGAACCTGCCGTCATCTCTTTTGCCGGGCCGTTTCGAGCAAAAATCATTGTACTGTTTTGTGCAGTCACCTTTGTCCTGGCCGTGTTGGCTGCATTCGTTCTCGATTATTATGATCGGATAAAAAAAGACCCGGAAGAGTCGAAAAAGCTCGAGAGTATCAAACAGGATTTTTTCGGGAAGAAAAAAACTTCCGGTACATAAGGATACTTCATGCAGAAAAAATGTCTCACTGCGGTTACCGTCATCGTCGTTATAGTATTATCGACTGTCCCGCTCTTCGCGCAGTCTATTGACTATCTCGACTATGACGATCCTGCCTACGAACTGCTCGAACGGGTGTATGTCCGCGGTTTTGTGGAGTATCTTCCCCAAGTCCGTCCGCTTATGAAAAAACAGGCCGTCTCTCTGTTGGAAGAAGCTCGCGGGGAGGCTATAGTGCAGGAGGGCAGAAGTAAACTCGTAGAGCAGCTCGACGATACGATTAAAAGGCT
>CAZKZZ010000236.1:0-2306 GCA_964557375.1 uncultured Spirochaetales bacterium
GCGCGCTTCTTAAAACTGTTCATTACATCCTGACGCCGGGAAATCAACAACAGGAGGAGCCAGCCTGCAATGATAGGCAGGGTAAATAACCGATAGGCCATCTGCAGGCCGAGGTGGTCCGCCAAAAAACCGAGAACTGAGGGGCTGAACGCACCGGTAAACGTAATCGCACCAACGAGCATTCCGAATATTTGTCCTCTACCGAACCGTTTTCCCAGTGTTACCAGGATAACATTCTGCAGGGGTGTGACACCGATACCGAACGATCCGAGAAGAAAGACGAAAACCGGAAACATGAAGAGAGGGAGGTCCAGACTGAAGATGAATGTGACAGGAATTAACAGCCCTGTGAGGATAAGAATCATGAAAAATGGTCCCCACCGGTCGCTCGCCTTCCCGAACAGGTGCATGGTCGAAATTCCCCCCAGAAAGAAAAAGCCGGCCGCGTAGGAGGCAAGGTTATGCTTCAGCCCTACCACATCAACAAAGTATGTGGGAATAAAATTGAGCATCGGGATAACAGCAAAGGTCCTCCCGGTAACAGCAAGAATAAATAACACCACGACCCCTGCTGCAACACCGTTTTCGTCGGAACCGGTACCGCTCTTCTCGGGCCCAGCGACATCTGGTTCCCGCTTTTCGAAAAGGGTCCTGTTGAACAGGAACATCGCGCCCAAAATAAATCCTGGAATCGAAGTAATAATAAGAATAAAACGCCAATCGATCATATCGAGGAGGGTACCATTGAGAATATAAATCATAAGGATAGCAAATACACCCCAAAACTCAAAACTGCTGTACATTTTACCGATTTGTTTATCGGTATATTCCTCGAGCATGCCGTACATGACCGGATGATAGGTACTCACCCCCATTGCAGCTAAAATAACTACGATGACGAAGAGCGGAAAAAACGGAATGAAGCCGGAAATCGAAAAACACGAGGAGGCGAGAAGAAGGCCTCCGCCGATAAGTGTTCCGCGTGCCACCTTATCGGAGATTTTCCCGCTCAGGAACGACGAGAGGGAGAGGGTCAAAAGATACGCGGTAAGCATACTTCCCGCAGCACCGTAGCTCAACCCGAATTCTTTAAGCAGCATGGGGAGGACGGGCGGTAGAATAAAGAAAAACAGGTCATTCGCCCCGTGTCCGGCGTAGCTCAAAATGGTAAACTTTTTAATGTGTCGTGGCTCAAGGGTCTGTATCATCTTTTTTTCATTCCAACTTTTTAAAATATATACGGGATGATTGCTTTTCGGTTTTCAGGATAATCGGCAAACGTCCGGTTGTACCACTTGTGATGAGCAACTGCCCTCGGCACGAGGTTAGCAGCGGTCCAAAATGCGAACGCGGCCCCGGCAATAGACCAGGTAAGCAGCGCCCATCCGGTCCATTCGATTATCTCTCCCAAATAATTGGGGGCCGTAACCCAGCGGAACCCGCCGCCGCGCGGTATTTTATACTCATCCCCTGTTCGAAGCTTACGGGTTACTGTATCCGAATGGACATGGAGAGCGAACCCTAAAAAGAAAAGAACTATCCCGATAATAAACTGCGGTGCCGTAAGCCATGAAAGATTATATTTGTCCAATCCTGGTGAAAATGTATACAAATAACTGCTCTGCAGATAGCCGTTGGCAACATTGAAGAGCATCGCAAAAAACACTACTGCAAGCGGCATCATGGTGCTTCCCTTCTGCAGTGATGAAAAAATAAAGGTGCGGTATATGTAGTGAAATAGCCACAGAAAGAGGAAAAGATAGGCGAAAAGACCGCTCTTCCAATCACCCTGAATGAAGAACAGGACGAATGTAAGCGGGGAGATCACCTCCATAATGATCCACCCGGCCCGCTTGTCGATTTTCGGCCCCCACCCTTCCCGCGTGTGTCTGCCGTAGGGGGCGGTTACGAAAAAAAGCAGGATGAAGACCGCCAGACCGACACCGATATACAGATAAAAAACAACAGAATACTGCACATTTCCGAATAAAATCACTGTTCTTCCTCTTCTCTGTCCCTGCTTCGTTTAATGTACGCTCGAGTCAAGGTATACAGTTCTCTCATAAACGATTCTATCAATTGCGGGTCGATACCGCCCTGCTCTACTCCCTCTGCATTGATCAAAGTTACCGGATGGCTTTCGCTGCCGCTTAAGAGGATTCGCTGCCCATCGATGCGAATCTTCTCATGGATGGAATCAGTATGTACCGTTTTATCGATATCGGGTTTTTGATCTTCTTCATCATGCACCGTGTGCAGCGCAAACTGTTTAAAATCACGCAGGCTGTACTCCTTGACCTTTTGGT
>CAZKZZ010000237.1:0-2298 GCA_964557375.1 uncultured Spirochaetales bacterium
GGAAGAGAAGAGGGAAGAGAGGAAGGCAAGCGTGAACAAACCATAGCAATTGCCCGAAAAATGAAGGAGTTGCATGTCTCAATAGACCAAATATCCAAGGCAACAGGACTACATACGGAAGAAATCGAAGCGTTGTAACCCGGGTCGGCGGCTTCCCTTACTCCTTTGTGATAGAATAAGTACCACTCAGCAGTTTCAGATAGTCTTCCTTTCGAGGCAAGGGGGGATCTTCGGCTTCCAGTTGAGAAAGATCGAGCCCTGAGACATACTGACGAAGTACCTCCTTACAAAAACGGGATATCTGCCGTATACTCCATCCTTCCATGGAAGGGACGATGTCGTTGATCTCCTCTTGTCTGAGGTGACGTGCGTAATACGATAAAACTTTCTTTATCTGAGATATGTCCGGTTTTGGAAAGTGGATCTTAACGTCAAATCTGTCTAAAACCGCGGAATCGAGTTGTTGCGGATCATTAGTAGCTCCAATAATCAGAAGATATGTTTGCTCTTGTAGACCATCGAGCTCGTTGAGAAGAATAGAAGTCAGGCGGGCGGTAGTCTCAAAGCTTTCGCCCCGCTTTTTGGCAAGCGCATCGAGTTCGTCGATTAAAAGTATCATTTTTCCCGCTTCTCGTGCGATTTCGAACAATCTGGTAAGTTTGGATTCGCTTTCCCCATACCATTTTGTCAGCACTGCCTGGAATGGGAAGATAACCACCGGTAATCCAATCTCACTGCCTATTACTTTCATACTCCGCGTCTTGCCGCACCCGGGAGGCCCGTAAAGAAGTATTGCCGATGGGAAAACCGCGCACTCATGTGATGTTACTCTTTTGGCTATTTTTTGATAGAGGTGCTCTCTTTCCAGTGGAATGACTAAGTTCTGTTTGAGTCGTTCTTTTATATCCTCATAGCCTGCAATATCTTTCCAGGAAAACTGACCCGGCTTCACTACGGTACATCCCGCCGATTCAAACCGGTATGCAAAATTCTTTTCCCAGGTTTCGTCGGCCTCGGCAGCTTCTTTGTGTTCGGTCTTTTGCGTTGATGGAAACAAGGCTTGCACAGATTCGGTAACAAAAGATTCGAAATGATCGGTAAAATCTCGTAAATTGGTTTCGATGATCACTAAGGACAAGCCATGTCTGTAAGGAAGAAACTGCAGCTGTGTCTGTTCCTCTAGATAATAACTCCTGAACCCGTGCTCAGTCTCTCTGCTCTTCTTGAGAGTAAATGCGCTTCCGGTGAAATCCGCAAACAGAGGTTGAAAACCATATTGAGAATACTTCCTATGGAAATTATTGGCGAGGGCTGCGAGGACATATTGTGAAAGACCGAACGTGGTAATCGTTACACTCACTTTTTCAGATTCCAGTTTGATCTCGATTTTTTCTTCATTATCTAAAAGCGTCGAAGGTCTTTGGAGATGAGCGGAACGACGGGCATCGATCAGGCTCTGAGCGAGTCTGAGTATCCGCTTTTTGAACGCTATGAAATCGAGGCGTTCTCGGTTATTTTGATTTTCAGTGTCTTCCTTCTCCGGTTTTTTTACATCAGATACACTCATATATTGAAAGCATAGGTATTTCGCTTTGTGCTGTCAATAATAATACGTATTACCCCCCCTATCGGTCCACCTCCACCGCGCAGTCGGTAAAACCGCTAGCCGGACTCCGCTTCTTCCACTTTTCCCCGGCAGTGCCTGCTGTGGCTGATGAGGCTGAATTATTCACTGCGGTAAGAGAAGGCGAGGCTGTCCTGTTGTCTCCCATCATCACCGCCGAGTGGTTTCCTGGAATTTTAGTTTTGCATTAACAAGAAGTGTTGCTGAAGCAGCGGGTCGTACATCGCAGTATTATTTTATATACTAAGATACATGGAGGATGAAATGTCTATGGTCGAAACCGGCAAGAAAAAGTACACCTACGACGATTACGCAAAGCTTCCGGAGGGGGCGCCGTATCAGCTGATCGGGGGAGAACTGGTCAAATCACCCTCCCCCACCGTCCTGCATCAGGACATTATCTCGGCTTTATTCCGTAAACTATATCCGTTTGAAGACAGGGGTAAGGGGAAGGTTTATTTTGCCCCGCTCGATGTGTATTTAAGTGATACCGAAACCTATCAGCCGGACCTGATGTTCATTTCCAACGAACGGCTCGACATCATAAAGGAGAAGAACATCCGGGGGGCTCCGGACCTGGCCATGGAGGTGCTCTCTCCGGGGACCGCCTACTATGACCTGCGGCACAAAAAAGAGGTGTACGCGGAACACGGAGTGCGGGAGTACTGGATCGT
>CAZKZZ010000238.1:0-2272 GCA_964557375.1 uncultured Spirochaetales bacterium
TGCGGTTGCAGGTCCGGAAGATATCGACAGGATTGCGTATCTCTATCAGCCTCCGGATCATGACGGGAAAACATGGTTCGAGGATCGGATGGACCGGGTAGAAGATTGTGCATCTGCCCGCGGATTTCCGGTCCAAGCATGGGCGGGTTTTGGAATGGATGCTGCTGTTTGGGTTGCCGGAACTGAGGGGGCCATTATGCTCGCACTCGATCATCCGGGTGCTTTCGGCAAATTAATGGAGATAATCACTGAGACCGATGTGAAGCGGGCGGAGCTTGCGGGATCGCGCACCGGTGTCGATATCATTGCCGGGAGGGGGTGGTATTCCTCCACCGATTTCTGGTCTCCCGCACTTTTCGACTCCTTTGTGTATCCGCATATCAAAGCATTAGCCGATACCGCGCACCGGTATGGTAAGCCGTTCGCCTATGTCATGACCACCGGAATAGAGGTGTTGGGGCCGAAACTCGTGGATGCGGGTGTAGATATACTCTATTTTCTCGATCCGATTGATCCTACTGCGGGCGGAAGCGTGTCTCTTTCCGGGCTCAAGGAGCTTTTGGGAGGGAAAATGACCGTGTTTGGGGGGGTGAGTGCTCTGACATTGAACGAAAAGAATACAAAAGAGATCGAGCGCCAGGTAAAAACCGCAATCGACCAGTTCGGTCCGACAGCCAGGTTCGTCCTCCATCCGGTCGATGCTCTCTTCCCTGATACTTCCTGGACCGGGGTGGAAGCATTGATCAATGTATGGAAGCAATACAGATAAAAAAAGCTTGACAGGTAGAATGTATGGATTTACACTAATAAAAGATACCAAACAAATAGAATGAATAGAATGAATAGTCACTAAATATATGATCAACATGGTGAAAGATGCAAGGACAAAACAATGAAAAATAAAAACGTAATTCTCATAAGCATGGATGAAGTACGGCCGGACCACCTGAGTTGTTACGGCTATGAGCGTATTCAGACCCCGAACATCGATGCTTTAGCTGCAGACGGTGCTCGTATCGAGAACTGTATTGCAGCGAGTTCGTTTACCGCAGTGTGTATGTCCTCGGTAATAACGGCGAGTTATCCGTACCGGCACTCGGTCCGGGATGCGTTTCAGCAGCTGCAGGGAAAAACGGTCGCCGAGGTGTATAAAGATAAGGGCTACAGTACGGCCGGTTTTGTCGGAGTGAGTGTACTCGGTTCCGAGCACAGCTTTCAGAGGGGGTTCGATTATTTTGATGAACCGAATGAGAACTCGTACGGATTGTGGCAGAAAAACCGTCTCGAAGGCGGAGATGAGCTGTTTTTTGTGGGCAATTGGTGGGTAGACCGGTTTTTCGACTGGATCGATACCAACAAATCGGACAATTTTTTTATCTGGGCCCATTATCTGGAAACCCATGATGTTGCTGAAAAGTTCCTATTACAGGAAGGGATGATCAAGGAGGGAGAGCTCGAAGAGTTTGCCTATTACGATGCAAAGATCAAGCTCTTCGACGAAGTGGTGATCGGACGCCTCCTCGATTACCTCAAAAAAAACGGGCTCTACGAAGAAACGGCGATCGTTTTGATGGCCGACCACGGATGCAATTTAGGAGAACATCCGGTAGATTTTCTACCGCACAACCCCGACAGGCGGTATCCTCAGCACAGCTGTGCCTGGGACTGTGAGGTAAAAGTGCCCTTGATTTTCAAGGGACAACAGGTGCCTTCCGGGACGGTGACTAAAGGGACTGCGAGGGCCATCGATATTGTCCCAACACTTCTCTCTCTTTCTGATATTGAGGTGGAAGAGGGCACGTTCGAAGGAGAGAGTTTGGTATCCGAAATTCAGGAAGGTACAATCAAAGAACGCGAGGCGTATATCGAAAACCTCACCGAAATGATGCGGCCGGGGGCTTTCCAGGCCCTGCGGAGCAGCGAGTACAAGTATATCCGGAATGTTACCACCGGAAACGAGGAGTACTACAATCTGCTCCTCGATCCGCTCGAGCAGAACAATATCATCGACACGCTCCGCAGTTACGACAAAACAGAGCTTACCAGGGTCCGCAGGGACCTGAACGACAAGCTCTGGAGAAAACGCCCGAAAACTTACACAAGTTTCTCGGAGCAGGAAGAAGAGAAAATAACCCAGCGCCTGCGGGGGCTCGGGTATATTGAGTAATCATTAGGCTTTAATTGCATCAATTTACATTGATGTAAAAATTTTATAAGGGGGAGTTTTATGAAAAACCGTTCCACTAAACTGTTTTCCGCAGCACTGATATGC
>CAZKZZ010000239.1:0-2232 GCA_964557375.1 uncultured Spirochaetales bacterium
CGTTTACGTTCATGTTGCTCTGGGTACCGCTTCCGGTCTGCCACACTTTGAGGGGGAAGTGGCTGTCTAAGTCACCGTTGATGACTTCGCCGCAAACCTGAACGATCGCCTGCATAATATCTTCGGGAAGCTTGCCGAGCCGGTGGTTCGCAACCGCGGCCGCCTTTTTTATAATCCCCAATGCCCGTATGAGTTCAATGGGCATGGTTTCGTCGCCGATTGGAAAATTTTCTAAGGACCGCTGGGTCTGGGAGCCCCAGTATCTGGAGCTTGCGACCCGGACTTCACCCATTGTGTCCCGTTCGGTTCTGTACTGCATGGATCAGCCCCGCTTTTCGATTGGTATAAACTTCCGTTCGTTGCTGCCGACGTAGAGTCCTCTGGGCCGGTAGATTCGATTGTCGGACCGCTGTTCGAGAATATGGCTCAACCATCCGGACACCCGTGCCATGGCGAAAATGGGAGTAAAAAGGTGGGACGGAATCCCGAGGAGAGTGTACACCGCTCCGGAGAAAAAGTCGACGTTCGGGTAGATTGGTTTCCCCTTTTCCTCCATTCGTGAGCGGAACTCAGTTTCGAGTGTTTTCAGGATGTCGTAATATTTCCGGTTTCCGTACTTCTCCGACAGTTTCTCCAGATACTCTTCCATTACGTAGGCCCGCGGGTCCTTGGCCCGATATACCCGGTGACCCATACCCATGATCTTTCGTTTTTCTCTCATCGCCCTATCAAGCCATGTGCCGACATTGTCTTTCGATCCGATTTCTTCCACCACATTGAGTACCTTTTCGTTGGCTCCGCCGTGGAGAGAGCCGAAGAGAGACCCGATGGCCGCGGAAATACTGCAGTAGCAGGTGGAAAGAGTGGAAGCCACAACCCGGGCGGTAAAGGTGGAAGCATTGAAACCGTGTTCAGCATGAAGGACGAGACATTTGTCCATCATTTCACCTTCGTCCTCGTCCGGCATTTTACCTCGAAGCATGTAGAGGAAGTTCGTACCGTGAGATAATTCCTCTTTAGGCGGTATATACTCTTTCCCTTCCTGAAAACGCTGGTATGCGGCAATGACGGTAGGAAGCTGCGCGATCTGATGCAGGGTCTGCCTGCAGTTACAGGTTGCCGAATGCTCAATCTTATGCTCCACGTATCCGCTCAGGTAGGAAATGACCGACTGCAGCAGTTCCATCGGATGATTGTCCCGCGGAAACTCACGGATCATCTCTACGATGGGAGGTTTGAGGTCTCTGCTTGCGCGCATGCGCCCCCTGAACTGTTCGAGCTGGTCTTTGGTCGGGAGATCTCCGTAGAGGAGAAGATAGGTCACTTCCTCGAAGCTGCAGTTCGCAACTAGGTCCCTGATTGTGTATCCGTAATAGTAGAGTTTTCCCTGCTCTCCGTCGATGTTGCATATCCTGCTTTCGGCTGCAATTACCCCTTCAAGCCCTTTTGCATATTCAGTTGTAGCCACGTTACACCTCCTAAAGTTTAGTATATAACTAAAATATAATAATATTTTAAATATTTAAAAACATTTTTTCCGGGCTCTCAATAAAGGCTTTTATCAGTGAGAGAAATCCGACAGCCTCTCTTCCGTCGATTACCCGGTGGTCATAAGTCAGGGCGACATACATCATCGGTCGGATTACGACATTTCCGTCTACCGCTGCCGGGCGTTCCTTGACCGCGTGCATACCGAGGATCGCCGTCTGGGGCGGTGTGGGAATCGGTGTGGAGAGGAGTGAACCGAACACACCGCCGTTGGTAATGGAGAAGGTGCCGCCGGACATTTCATCGATTGTGAGCTGTTTGCTGCGCGCACTTTCGGCAAGCCGGGCAACCTCTTTTTCAATCTCGTCCAGTTCGAGTCTGTCGGCATTTTTAACCACCGGAACGACCAGGCCCCGTTCTGTTGAAACTGCGATGCCGATATTATAGAAATGATTATAAACTATCTCGCTGCCTTCGACATATGAGTTCACCTCTGGATATCGTTTGAGGGCCGTACAGCTTGCTTTTATAAAGAAGGAGAGAAATCCGAGCTTCATGCCGTGGGCCTCTATAAAAGAGTCCTGGAACTGTTTCCGGATCTCGATTATCCGGTGCATATCGATTTCGTTGAAGGTAGTGAGATGGGCTGCGTTCTGTTTCGAGCGGACCAGGTTCTCCGCGATCCGCTCCCTGATCCGCGACATCTTTACCCGCTCCTGCCGCTGCCTTTGTTCCCGGCCGGAG